>JAUNUM010000112.1 GCA_030538215.1 Bacteroidia bacterium | reverse complement strand
ACCAATTCCGCCATCTGGGCATTTCGTAGAAAAGTGAGTGCAAAAGTACACAAAAATTTTATAAATAAAAAAGGTTATGCTTTTTTTATTTCAAACTAATTTAAAAGAAGATATAAGCGGAAATAATTAGATAACTGTTAAAACAAACACCCGACCGAAAGTGTTATACCAAGAAGAAAAATTGTATAATTAGAATTCAATATTAGTAATATATTACAAGTCTTAAGATAACGTTATGAAGAACAACAATTTTTGTGTTATTATGGGAGGGGGGATCGGCAGTCGATTTTGGCCCTTTAGTAAAGAAGACAAACCCAAGCAATTTCTCGACTTTTTCGGTACCGGACGCTCGCTTCTGCAAAGCACGTTCGATAGATTTAAAAAAATAATTCCTATCGAAAATATTTTTGTTGTAACCAACGATGCATATGCTGAACTAACTCTTAAACAATTGCCCGAATTGTCGAAAAGTCAAATACTTCTTGAACCGTTGCGTAGAAATACTGCACCGGCAATTGCCTACTCCGTATTCCATATTCAGGCCATAAACCCCGATGCCAATATCGTGGTAGCACCTTCCGATCACCTTATTCTGAAAGAAGATGTCTTTTTATCAGAAATTGAACGTGGATTACAATTTGTAGAAGAAAATCCGTTTTTGCTTACGCTCGGCATCAAACCCAGCCGTCCGGAAACCGGTTACGGCTATATTCAGGAGAGCCCCGAAGAGGTTGCCGGAATTCGAAAAGTGAAAACTTTTACAGAAAAACCTAATCTGGATTTAGCTAAAGTTTTCTTCGAAAGTGGTGAGTTCGTGTGGAATTCCGGTATATTCCTGTGGAATGTGAAGACGATAATTGACTCATTTAAAATGTTTTTGCCCGATATTGTTAATAAATTCAACGAAGGCAGGGAGTTCTTTAACACTCCACGCGAAAAGGAATTTATTGATCAGGCATTTCCGTTCTGCCCCAATATATCTATCGATTATGGAGTTATGGAAAAGGCTGATAACGTGTATGTTATTGGTTCTGATTTTGGCTGGTCGGATTTAGGAACTTGGGGGTCATTACATGAAATTACTGCAAAAGACGAAAACAATAACGCCAGCTTACATTGCAAGGCATTGTACATTGAAAGCAACGATAACATAGTAACCATGAGTGACGATAAGCTGGTGGTAATACAAGGACTTGACGGATACATTGTTGCCGAATCGGATAATGTTTTGCTAATTTGCAAAAAGGAAGAAGAACAACGCATTAAACATTTTGTAACTGATGTGAAGTTTCGTTACGGCGATGAATATATTTAGTAATTTCTGAAATGCGCGATGCGGAGAACCGCATTGCGCGTTCTGAACTAATATAATAGATACTTTAAGCTAAAAGCTTCCCTGAAAATCTTTCGAAAATATTCCCCTATCTTCGCAACACATAAATAAACAGATACTTATTGACTAAATTAATCAAAAATGAAAAAAACTTTTCTCAGTTTTATTTTTATTCTGTTGACATTTTCACTTTCTGCCGATGAGGGGATGTGGATGCTGCATCTGCTGAAACAACAAAAATATCCCGAAATGAAAAAAATGGGATTGAAATTACGCGATTACGATATTTACAATCCTAACGGCGCATCGTTAAAAGATGCAGTTGTTCAGTTTGGGAACGGATGTACCGGCGAAGTAGTTTCTTCTCAAGGATTGGTGCTGACGAATCATCACTGCGGATACGGACAAATACAAAATCACAGTTCATTGGAGCACAATTATCTCGAAAATGGATTTTGGGCAATGTCAAAAGCCGAAGAACTTCCTAATCCGGGACTGACGGTTACTTTTATCGATAAAATTGAAGATGTTACCGGTTACGTAAAAAAATGCCTTGAACGGGACAAAGAGCTGGATAAAGATGGAGTTCTTTTTCTTTCTCCCACATATTTGAAAACCATTGCCATTGAGAGAGTAGGGGCAGAGTTCCTTAAAAACAATGCCGGAATCGATGTGGAAATAAAACCCTTTTTCGATGGGAACCAGTATTTCATGTTTACTAAAAAAAATTATTACGATATTCGTTTAGTCGGTGCGCCACCAAGTTCTATCGGAAAATTCGGCGCCGATACCGATAACTGGATGTGGCCGCGGCATACGGGGGACTTTGCCGTTTTTCGCATTTATGCCGATAAGAACGGAAATCCCGCTGCGTATTCGCCCGATAATGTTCCGCTTAAACCCAAACATTGGCTCGCCATTTCTACCAAAGGTGCGAAAGAAAACGATTTTGCTATGATTCTCGGATTTCCCGGGACAACCAACAAGTTTTACACTTCGTGGGAAGTGGCTGAAAGGCGCGATATTGATAATGCTGTGCGAATTAATATGCGCAGAGTTCGTCAGGAAGCAATGTTGGAAGAAATGCTTGCAGATCCGCAGGTAAATATTCAGTACGCATCTAAATATACGGGCTCCACAAACGGTTACAAAAGTGCAATCGGTTCGAATTGGGCTATCGATAAGCGTAATTTTGTAATGACAAAAAAACAGCAACAGGATAAACTTTTCGCGTGGGCTAAGAAAAACAGCAAACCACAATATCTTGCCGCTCTTGATACGATACAGAATATTGTTTTGCAGCGTAGCGATCTCCGTTTCAGAGACCGGATGCTGAACGAGGGAATTGTCCGAGGAGTTGAATTTGCCAATATGAAGTTTCAAAATGCGGATTCGCTGATTATAGCTCTTCAAAACAAAGATGAAAAGAATATTGAGGATTTTACGCTTCTGCTTCTCAACGATTATCGGAATTTTGCCAATAAAAACTACAGCGCAGAAGTAGATAAGAAGGTTTCAAAAGCTTTGATTTCAGAATACACTCGGTTGGTGCCGAAAGATAAACAACCAAGTGCTTTTGCTAATTTGCACGCATCGTTTGAGAATAATGTAGATAGCTTCATAGCTTATATTTTTGAAGAATCTATTTTTGGAAACGAAGCTAATCTTGAGAAATTTTTGGCTAATATGTCGCCAGAAGCGCTTATTAATGATCCGATACTTAATTTTGCCAAATCAATAAAACAAGAAGACGCAAAACTAAAAGAAGAACAAAATACATTCAATAACTCGTTCAATATTGCCCGCAAAACCTATCTTGATGGAATTTTGAAAATGGACGGTACAGCAGCTTATGCTCCTGATGCCAATCTCACGCTCAGACTTGCTTATGGGCAGCTGAAAGGTTATGAACCTCGCGATGCCGTTTACTATAAACCTCAAACTACGGTTGACGGTATTATGGAAAAAGAAGATCCGAATAACTGGGAATTTGTTGTGCCCGAAAAATTGAAAGAACTATTCAATAACAGCGATTTCGGACGTTACGCTTTGTCCGATGGCAGAATGCCGGTAGCATTTATGGCTTCTACACACACTACGGGTGGAAATTCGGGAAGTCCGGTAATGAATGGCAATGGAGAACTTATCGGTATAAATTTCGACCGTAACTGGGAAGGTGTCGGCGGTGATATTCAGTATTTGCCGGATTATCAGCGGAGCATTATTGTCGATATTCGTTATGTATTGTTTGTTATAGATAAATTTGCCGGCGCTACGCATCTTATTGAAGAAATGAACATTAAGTAGGGTTTTCTTGAAAAACCCAACAAAAATGTTATTAATCCATAAAAAATTATATATTTGTAAAGGGAAAATTCTATCATATTAAATACGGTAATCATGAAAACGAAATTATTTTACTCTGCATTAGTTTGCGTGATTGCATTACTGACCGGATGTGGGACGGCGCAAAAAGTATTGAAAAGTGAAACAGCAAAGCGCATGTTTGGATTGTGGGAGGTGAAAGCCATTCACAACAGCAATGAAGGTGGTTACAAAGAGGTGCCTCATGGGATGTTTAAGATGATTATCGAAGACGGCAGATTCGTTAATTTTATGACAACCGACAAAGGCTCCATGATCACAGTTGATGGTACGTACAGATTGATTGGGGATTCCCTTTATATCGAAGAAATTAATCATTCTTTTAATGTAACTCAGATTGGAAAAGATAATCCGCTGAATTTGAAATTATCAGGTCATAAGTTTATGTATTTGAGGTGGTTTCAGGCAGTTGATGAGTTTGGTGAAAACCAAAATCAATGGATTGAAGAGATCTGGCAACGAGTTGAATTGGAAGACATGGAGGTGAATCGTGTCGATTTGGAACAGGAACTCAGAGCCTTGATAAAAGATCCTGAAGTAATCCGTAAAGTGATCGATTAATCGTTACATCAGAATGAATTACAAAAAGCGTGTAGAAATTTTATCTTACACGCTCTTTTTTGATTTGATTATAAGTGAATTAGAGTTTCGACAAAGCTTCGTCTAATTCGTATTTGATATCATCGATATGCTCCAATCCAAGCGAAAGTCGCAACATATTCGGATAAACTCCCGATGCAACTTGTGCTTCTTTTGAAAGTTGTTCGTGTGTTGTGGTTGCAGGATGGATAATCAGCGTTCTGGTATCGCCCACGTTGGCAACGTGGCTGATAAGCGAAAGGTTGTCGATAACGGTAGCAGCCTGCTTTTCATTGCCTTTGATAAAGAAAGACAAAACTCCGCCAAAACCGTTGTTTTTCAGATACTTTTTCGCTAACGCGTGATATTTATTGCTTTCAAGGCCCGGGTAATTCACTTTTTCCACTTTTGGATGTCTTTCAAGCCAATGGGCGATTTCCAATGCACTTTTGTTTATTCGTTCTGCGCGAAGCGATAAAGTTTCTAATCCCTGCAACATCATAAACGAGTTGAACGGGCTAATGGCCGGACCAAAATCGCGAAGTCCTTCTACACGGCAACGAATGGCGAAAGCAATATTTCCGAAAGGAGATTTATCACCAAAAGCTTCCCAAAAATTCAATCCGTGATAACCCTCGGACGGCTCGCTGAGTGCCGGATATTTTCCGTTGTTCCAATTGAAATTGCCACCATCGATAATTACTCCTCCCATCGAAGTGCCGTGCCCACCAATCCATTTTGTGGCAGAATGAATCACAATATTCACTCCCCATTCAATGGGATTGAAAAGATATCCGCCTTGTGCAAATGTATTATCCATAATAATGGGTAGATCTTTTTTACGGGCAAGCTCTACAATTTTTTCAACATCGGGAATGTTGTATTCCGGATTGCCAATCATTTCGAGGTAAATCGCTTTTGTTTTTTCGTCAATCAAGCTTTCGATACTATTCACATCGTCGCCATGGGCAAAACGAAAATCTATCCCTAATCGGGCAAAAGCAACCTTGAAAAGATTATACGTTCCACCGTATAAAAATGATGTGCTCACTATATTATCGCCGGTGCCGGCTAAGCTATTGATGGTTATGAATTCTGCAGATTGTCCCGATGCGGTAGCAACTGCGGCAGAGCCTTTTTCCAAGGCAGCCATTCGTTTTTCGAAAACATCGGTAGTGGGATTTTGTAATCGGGTATAAATATTTCCAAATTCCCGTAAACCAAATAAGTTGGCTCCGTGCTCGGCGTTTTTAAAAACAAAAGCAGTAGTTTGATGAATAGGGGCAACTCTCGAACCTTCAATCTGATCGGGTTGCTGCCCTGCGTGAATCTGCAGGGTGTCAAAATGTAAACTTCTCATTTTTTATAATTGTTTTTTGTTATGAATAACCTAAATACAATAAAATGCTAACATGCAAAAGTAGAAGAAAACATGGAATATTAGCACAGATAAGTGTTAAGTAAAGTTTAAAAAATAAGTTACGCATCTTATTTAATTTTCGTACGCGCCATGCGGT
>JAUNUM010000009.1 GCA_030538215.1 Bacteroidia bacterium | reverse complement strand
CTAAAGTCTTGCACTAAAGTGCATAGTTTTAACTAGCGAACTTAAAAAATAAAGTTTTCCATCTTTAAAAAGATTATATTTTACCTTTTTCAATCTTCTTTATCAGCTTTTTCAGTTCATTAATTGATAATCGCTCCTCTTCAATCAATGTAGAAACTACATTGGTATAAGAGTTGTCAAAATATTGAGAAACTACTTTCTTAAGTGCCTTTCCTTTATATTCTTCCTGTGAGACCGAAGCAAAATACTGGTAAGTGTTTCCATACGCTTTATGATCTACAAATTTCTTTTCTTCCAATACTCGGATAACTGTAGAAACCGTATTATAGTGAGGTTTTGGCTCAAAATAAAACTCAAGAATTTCGCGCACAAACAAGGGTCCGTTATCCCATAAAAGTTGCATTACTTCTTCTTCTTTGTCGGTTAATTTCTTCATATCGTTTGTGTTTTATAAGATTCTGTCACAAATGTAAATAAACTTTCTAAACTATAACTAAGGAAAATAAGAATATAACTATATATAACAGTTTTATGCCCTATTTTATAGTTATTAACGCAAAAGAGAAAAATGTCAAACAAATCGATTGTAATTCACTGAGTTTTCCTCAAAAAAGCGTACCTTTGCACCTTAGAAAAGATTGTTTTATGCAAAAAATCCGCAATATAGCCATTATCGCCCACGTTGATCATGGCAAAACTACGTTGGTAGACAAGATGCTTCTTGCCGGAAACCTATTCAGAGAAAACCAACACAACGATGATTTAATCCTCGACAACAACGATTTGGAACGCGAACGCGGCATTACCATTTTATCAAAAAATGTTTCCATTCAATATAAAGATGTAAAAATAAACATCATCGATACGCCCGGTCACGCCGATTTTGGTGGTGAAGTAGAGCGCGTGCTCAATATGGCAGATGGCTGTTTACTTGTAGTAGATGCTTTTGAAGGACCAATGCCTCAAACCCGATTTGTGTTGCAAAAAGCATTGGAAATTGGATTGAAACCCATTTTGGTTATAAACAAAGTTGACAAACCCAATTGCCGTCCCGAAGAAGTTCAAGAAAACGTTTTCGATCTAATGTTCAGTCTCGATGCTACTGAAGAACAGTTGGATTTTCCAACCATTTACGGTTCGGCTAAACAAGGATGGATGTCTGACGATTGGAAAAAACCATCTTCCAGCATAATTCCACTTCTCGATGCCATAATCAAACATATCCCCGCACCCAAATCACGACAAGGAACGCCGCAAATGCTGATTACTTCACTCGATTATTCTAACTATGTTGGCAGAATTGCCGTAGGCCGAGTTCATCGGGGAACCATTGAACCTAACAAAGATTACGCGCTCTGCAAGCGTGATGGCAGTATCAATAAAATCCGCATCAAGGAAGTGGATATTTTTGAAGGATTGGGAAGAGTTAAGACAAATGCCGTTTCCTCGGGCGATATTTGCGCACTTATTGGAATAGAAGGTTTTGAAATTGGCGATAGTATTACCGATCTGAGCAAACCGGAGCCACTTGATCCAATTGCGATTGATGAACCCACCATGTCGATGCTTTTTACCATTAACAACTCACCGTTTTTTGGACAAGACGGGAAATACGTAACTTCACGCCATATTTACGAAAGATTAATGCGTGAATTGGATAAAAATTTAGCTCTACGAGTGGAAGAAACCGATAGTTCCGACTCATGGATAGTTTACGGCCGCGGCGTTTTACACTTATCGGTACTGATTGAAACAATGCGGCGCGAAGGTTATGAATTGCAGGTAGGACAGCCACAAGTAATTATCAAAGATATTGCAGGAGAAAAGTACGAACCGGTTGAACAGCTAACGGTGAATCTTCCCGAAGAGTCGGCAAGCAAAATCATCGACGTTATCTCACGCCGGAAAGGTGAAATGAAAAGTATGGAAAGCAAGAACGACCGCATGCACATTGAATTCACCATTCCGTCTCGCGGAATTATAGGATTGAATAATATCGTGCTTACGCTTTCGGCTGGCGAAGCCATTATGGCGCACCGATTTTTGGAATTTCAACCGTGGAAAGGCAATATCGAAAAACGCCAAAACGGATCCATTATTGCCGGAGAATCGGGAAACGCTTTTGCTTACGCATTAGATAAACTTCAAGACAGAGGACACTTTTTTATTGAGCCACAAACCGACGTGTATGAAGGACAAGTTGTTGGCGAACATAACAAAGAAGGTGATTTAATGGTTAACGTTACCAAATCGAAAAAACTCACGAACGTTCGTGCATCGGGGACAGATGACAAAGCACAACTGGCACCACCCATTATTTTCAGCCTCGAAGAAGCGCTAGAATACATAAAAGAAGATGAGTACGTGGAAGTTACACCCAAAGCAATGCGATTGCGAAAAATATTGCTGGACGAAAACGACCGGAAAAGAGTGGCGAAGAAAGTGTGACTTGGCGACGAGATTAAGCGTAAAAGTCTTACTCCATAAAACTTCTTTGCTCAACGCCCTTTTATCAACGCAATAAACTCCTCTCGCGTTCTTTGCTCCTTAAAAACTCCGGTAAAATCGGAAGTGGTGGTTATGGAGTTTTGTTTTTCAACACCGCGCATTTGCATGCACATGTGTTGCGCTTCTATTACGACCATCACACCCATCGGATTCAGCGTTTTCTGAATACATTCTTTTATTTGTGTGGTCAATCGTTCCTGCACTTGAAGGCGACGAGCAAAAACATCTACTACACGAGCAATTTTACTCAATCCCGTAATGTATCCGTCGGGAATGTATGCCACGTGGGCTTTTCCGAAGAACGGCAACATATGATGTTCACACAGCGAAAACAGATCAATATCTTTCACGATAACCATCTGCCTGTAATTTTCTCTAAAAAGAGCAGAACGCAGTATCTCTTCGGGATTTTGGTAATAACCTTTAGTAAGATATTGCCAGGCTTTTGCCACACGATCGGGTGTTTTAACAAGGCCCTCGCGAGTTACATCTTCACCCAGCAACGAAATCACATCCTTCATGTGATCCGCTATAATCATTTTTCTATTCTCTAATTCTTCCGATGACATAGGATGGGTTATTCTTGAAGTTGAGCAACGGGAATTTTCACTTCGTCTATCACAACGTACATTTCACGCCCAAAAGCAGGAAAAGTTCTTCGCATTTCGTTCAACATTGCGGTAGCATCTTCTCGAGTTTTGAAATTTCCGACACGTAAACGCCAGAAAGGCGAATCGAAAGTTACAACAGTTTCTTGTCCGGGAAACGAAGTATTTATAAGTCCCTGTTTATGATATGCTTCATTTTTTGAGGTTCGTTGATTATTTCCTGAAAATGCTTGAATTTTAAATCCGCGCATTCTTACGAATTGCACACCATCAGCTGTTGCGTAAACCGTTCTTGCCGGCGCCATGCTACGTCCGAGAACTTCTTCGATGGCTTTATCTTCAAACACCATCACTCTGCCCTGTCCGGGCTTTATGGTATTCAGCTCATCTATTATTTCTTTGCGTTGCTTTTGAGTTTGCGCGATTGTAGTAAAGCAAAACATCGAAAAAACAGACAAAAGTAATATTTTGGATAAAATCTTCATATTTCAAAAAATTTGTGCAAAGATAGGGAATTACCACAGATTTGACTTTTAAATCTGTGGTAAAGTTATCTAATGTATTAAAAAGCTTCGATAATGGGCATAAATTTATCAACTCCTAACGATGCGCCGCCTATTAATCCGCCGTCAACATCTGGATTCGAAAATAATTCTTTCGCGTTAGATGCATTGCAACTTCCTCCGTAAAGAATAGATGTATTGTCAGCCACTTCTTTTCCGTACTTTTCCACCAAGATTTTACGGATAAACGCGTGCATTTCCTGAGCTTGATCGGAAGTTGCGGTTTTTCCGGTTCCGATTGCCCAAACCGGCTCGTAAGCCAACACAATTTTCAAGAAATCTTCTTTCGATAAATCAAATAAAGATGCTTCTATTTGTGATTTCACTACATCAAAATGTATATCCGCTTCGCGTTCCACCAATATTTCACCGATACAGAAAATCGGTGTCAAGTTGTTTGCCAATGCTAGCAATACTTTTTCTTTCAAAATTTCGGGTGTTTCGTGATAGTACGCACGGCGTTCGCTGTGCCCCAAAATCACATATTTTGCCCCTGTAGAAGCCACCATTTCAGCCGAAACTTCACCGGTATATGCTCCCGATGTTTTATCGGCACAGTTTTGTGCAGCTACACCAATTTTTGTTGTATCAATACTATTAGCAATGCTTGCTAAATGAATAAACGGAGTTCCGATAACTACGTCGCAATTTACTAACTTTCCTTTCAATGCGGCATTAAGTTCTTGTGCCAAAGACAACCCTTCTTGCAGATTTTTATTCATTTTCCAATTACCTGCTACAATCTTTTTTCTCATGTTTTTTATTTTTATAATAATGTAATTCTTTTAAGATGCAATATGTCAGACAGATGCACTTTCAAAATTAAGACTATTTCTCTGTCATCACTCTTTAAGCAAATTGTTCTATTAACAATAATAAAGTAGTCTGCAATTCTAACTTCTAACTTCTAACTTCCGACTTCCAACTTCTCGCATTTTTATCAACAACAGTGGAATAAGGAATATCAGGAATATAACCATTAATTTACCCCAAAGGTTCGTTTTCAATCCCTCAACTTTTGCTAAGTTTTCAATTCCCCTTGATTCGAAATTGGGAATTTCACTATCGTCCCACATGTTGATAACATTACCATTTTGTAATAACATCAATCCGGGATTGGAGCGAATCATTGTTTTTAGCACTCTTTCATCGGCATGTGCAAATTGAAAATCAGTATTGTTCTTTGCGCTCCATTCCCCAATAAAATCGGGTGATGACGAAGTCAAACAATAAAAACCGTAACCGCTATTTTCTGCAAAATCAGATGCTTCTTTGAAATTGTCAAGATGCTTTTCGTTCATTTGCTCTAACGAGTACGAAATCATCAGAAAATTATAGTTCACATCCGATAGAATTTGCTGTGTAATATCTTCACCATCAACAAAACTCTGCGACAAACTATCATAAACAAGCTCCGAAATATAAAAATCTTCGATTTTTGGTTTCTCCCCCTCTTTTATCAATTTGGTTTTCATTTCCACAAATGTATATGTGGAATCATCCCATGGATAATTCTCTTCAGTAAATTCTTGTTCTACACCATCTTTACTGTAAATAAAAACATTTTCCACTATATCTGTTTTTGTGGGATCAATATACATATTTTCGGGAATATTGGCGCCGATATGGTAGGGACGAAAATCGAAAACCGGCAGTTTTACCACATTATAAATGGCAAAAGCAAATCCGAAAATTATTGAAAACGCGGCTGCTATCCAAGCGGTTTTCGCAGAAAATAAAGGAGTGATCTTTTTGTAATAAAGCAATAAAATAACTGCACAAACTCCTAAAACAATGTTCTTATAGAATGTCTCCCAGTTGCTGATTATCAACGCATCACCAAAACAACCACAATCTTTCACCGGATTTTTCAACGCGATCCAAAGTGTGAGTGGGAGAAAAAATGCCATAAAAACGGCAGCAAGTATTACCGTTGGTTTTCGATAAATTCCCAACAGCAAAAAAACACCAATCAGAAATTCAAAAACTACCAAAACTATCGCTACCGGCAAAGCCAATGGGAAGAGTTCGGTAAGATTAAACGAAATAAGATAATCTTGAATTTTATAAGTAAAGCCAAGCGGATCAACCGCTTTTACAAATCCCGAAAAAACAAAAGTAGCCCCAAGAATAATTCGGGATAATTCAGTTATAATTTTGATAAATCTGCTTTGAGAATTCATAATCTACTCTTCGCCAAAGTGAAGTTTTATCAATCCGAACAAGGCGTAATTCACAATATCGGTATAGTTTGCATCAATTCCTTCGGAAGCGATAGTTTTTCCCTGATTGTTTTCCATTTCTTTTATTCGGAACAACTTTGCCAAAATTAAATCGGTGTATGAACTCACACGCATACTGCGCCAAGCTTCGTCGTAATCGTGATTTTTGGCATACATCAGCTCTTTGGCTGCAGTAATGTATTTATCGAAAAGCTCCAAAGCTGTTTCTTTCGAGATATCAACACTATCGGCATATCCAAGTTCGAGTTGTATCAAACCCATAATGCCATAATTGACAATCCCAATGAATTCAGGAAAAACACCTTCGCCAACTTTACTTTCTTTCTTTATCTCCAACGAGCGAATCCGATTTGCTTTGATAAATAACTGATCGGTTAGCGACTCGGGACGTAAAATTCGCCACGTGGGTCCGTAATCGCTCGATTTTTTCTCGAACATATTTCTGCAAATGGCTATCACTTCATCGAATTGCCGATTTGTTTCACTCATACTATTATTGTTTTTTACGTGTGCAATGTGTTATAAGACGCGATACTCCACATCTCTACAATTACGCAACAAAGTTAAACAAAAAAAGAAAAAGGTACAAGCTAAATACTTGTACCTTCTTCTCTTGATTATGAATTTAATTTTATGAAATCCTTAATGATTTTCCTACACGCAACGTGGTTTTTGGAGTAATATTATTTAAACTACACAACTTCGATACGGACAAACCGTGTCTTCTTGCAATAGCTCCCAACGTATCGCCACTTTTAACTCTATGATATTTCACATTTCCCGACACATATTTATTATTGCTGGTAGAGGTTGATTCTCTGTAATTACTGTTATTGGCAAGGACTCTGCTGCTTTGAGATGTTTTTCTATAGCTGGAGTTGGTAACCAAATATTGATCGCGATGACAAACTTTATTGTTAAAGTCGATAATAAAATTGGGATTAATAGGTCTTCCCAAAAAACGGGTTTCAAAGTGCAAGTGCGGTCCGGTTGATCTACCGGTATTTCCACCCAATGCAATAGGTTGTCCCGATCTTACAAAATCGTTTTCTTTCACTAAAAATTTCGATAAATGCCCGTAAACAGTCTCCAAACCGTTAATGTGACGAATTACCGTATAATATCCGTAACCTCTTCTCTCGTATTGTTGAACTCTGACTTTTCCGTCGAAAGCAGCATAAATGGTATCACCTACTTGCAATTTCAAATCGATACCGTAATGGTAACGCCGACTCCCTCTTCTTCCAAAGTTTGAAGTTAGTCTTCCTTCGTGCGGTATTGAAAAATTAGTAAGATTAACAATAAAAGAATCGGGAGCATTTTTCAAAGCTCCATAAACATTTACATGAGCATTTTGCCAAACCCCACCATAAAGATCATCGGCAGGAATTTCATCCATGTTAAAAGACATTTCACGTGTCGCCTCAGCTTCATCAAGAACCGATAAATCCATTTTCAGTTTTATTCCGTCGGCAAATAATCCTTGCTGATTCCCTAAATTTGTGCTGTGTAATTGTTTATAATTAACCTCTGCTCTAGACTTTGCGGATGACTGAGCAAACGCGGTTAAGGTAAGAAGCGCTAATGATGTAGTTAGTAGTACCTTTACTCTGGATAAGTTTTTATTTCTCTCCATAATAATGAATATATGAGAATAGCCTTTAGTTACAATTTTATTAATTTGCTGCTGTTAGACTTCATCGTTAGCATAAAGATTAACGAAAGTCAACTGCGGATAATCGAAAATTTCGTTTTCGGAAAAAAAGCGCTTTAATTCTATTTTTGCAGTCTCCGGAGAATCAGACGCATGCACTATATTCTCTTGAACACTAACACTAAAATCTCCTCTGATTGTTCCCGGTTGGGCTTTTCTTCCGTTCGTCGATCCTGTCATTGTTCTTACTACCTCAACAGCTTCTAAACCTTTCAGCACCATAACAATTACCGGACTAACCTGCATTGAGTCTTTAATACGCTTGAAGAATGGCTTTTCTTTCAGATGAGAATAATGTTCTTCCAATATTGAGTCGGAAAGAGATACCATTTTCATTCCCACAATTTGAAGCCCTTTTTTTTCGAATCTTGAAACAACTTCACCAACAATGCTTCGTTGTATCGCCGAGGGCTTTAGAATTACTAACGTTTTCTCCATTAAATCTGACAAAAAGCAAAAGAAAATGACCTTTGAATAACGATTTTTCTCTTAAATTATCGCCAAAGTAAATTGTTTCCTTTTTGTTGACCAAATTATCTTCCAACTAATTCACATGTTCAAACCCCACCAAATCTAAACATTAGTTAAACCAACCACATACATCACTGATGAACAGCGACTTAATAAAAAACATGTTTAAAAGCATAAAACATCATTTTTAACTTTTCGAAGTTTCGATTAACATTCATTTAAGTATATTTTACTGTTTATGATTGTTTTTTAAAGGCTATCGTTTACAGCACAATACATAAAGTAGCGTTTCAAAGTATTATTGGTTTTTTACTTTTTTTAATAACATCTAAGTAAAAATGAGACATCAACACAAAAACAAACTAATTGTTTTTCTTAACTTTGCCCAAATTTTCCGTTGAGTATCATTTTTATCACGAAATAATGAAGAAATACAATCTTATCAACACAATTTCAGGTTGGACTGTTTTTGTAGTTGCCGCAATTGTTTACCTATTAACAATAGAGCCAACAGCCAGTTTCTGGGACTGTGGCGAGTTCATTTCATCTGCTTACAAGTTAGAAGTAGGACATCCGCCCGGAGCTCCAATCTTTATGCTTCTCGGCAATTTGTTTACACAATTCGCCGGCGATCCCGGACAAGTAGCAAAAATGGTAAATAGCATGTCGGCGTTACTGAGTGCTTTCACCATACTTTTCCTGTTTTGGACAATAACGCACCTAACCCGTAAATTGGTAATAAGCGAAAAAAATGAAGAACTAAGCCTCGGGCAAACTATTGCCGTAATTGGTAGTGGATTGGTTGGCGCTTTGGTTTATACTTTTTCAGATACGTTTTGGTTTTCGGCAGTAGAAGGCGAAGTTTACGCTTTTTCATCGATGCTCACTGCACTGGTTTTCTGGTTAATACTAAAATGGGAAGACAATGCCGAAAAAACTGATTCCGATAAATGGATTGTACTAATTGCTTATATTATGGGGCTTTCCATCGGCGTTCACTTGCTGAACTTGCTGTGTATTCCCGCTATCGTGATGGTTTATTACTATAAGAAAACCGAAAATCCAACTTGGAAAGGCGGTTTACTTGCATTATTACTGTCCTTCGGATTAATCCTTATTTTAATGTATGGTATTATCCCCGGATTTACGAAAGTAGGCGGATGGTTCGAACTTTTCTTCGTGAATACACTGGGAATGTCATACAATTCCGGTGTTGCCGTTTATCTGACTCTGTTGGTGGCAAGTATCGTTTGGGCATTGTTCGAGAGCCTTTCCAATAAAGGAAGCCTGAAAAGAGCACGAATTGCATTTTTACTGAGCATTGGTTTGTCGGGGATATTATTTATCGGAAGCAGTATCTGGCTGTGGTTAGTTCTTATTGGAGTAACGCTTTATTTCATCTTCTCCAAAAACAAGTTGAGTGTAAAGTTTTTGAATCTTTCTATGTCAAGTCTGCTGGTTATCCTTATCGGTTTCTCGGCGTATGCCATTATTCCGATTCGGTCATCAGCCAATCCCCCACTCGATTTAAACTCTCCCGAAGACGTATTTTCTCTCGGAAGCTATCTCAACCGTGAACAATACGGACAAACTCCTATTATTTACGGAACTACTTATGCTTCGCAAGTTGTAAGAGACAATCAAGGACGAGCAGAAATTTCGAAAGAGAAAATATCGTATAACAGAGTTATAAAAACATCTGAAAATCAAAAAGATCAATATATCGAATTTAAAACTCCCACCTACAAGTACAACAACACCATGCTCTTTCCGCGTATGCACACGCATCAGTCGGAGCCGGGTTACAATAATCATATTCAAGGATACGAAAATTGGGGTGGAGTTACCGATAGAAATAAGAAACCCACGCTGCTTGATAACATGAAATTCCTTTTCAATTATCAGATAAATTTTATGTACTGGCGTTATTTCATGTGGAATTTCTCCGGCAGACAAAATGATATTCAGGCAGATGGCGGAATTACCAAAGGTAACTGGATAACCGGAATTAAGTTTATCGATGGCAAAGTTCTTGGTCTCGGGCCGCAAGATAATATTGCTCCCGAAGTTGCTGATAACAAAGGACACAATAAATACTATCTGCTACCTTTTTTGTTGGGAATTATCGGTATAATTTATCAGTTAAACCTAAAACGCAAAGGACAACAAAGTTTTTCTATTGTGTTTCTGCTGTTTTTCATGACAGGATTGGCTATCGTTCTATATCTCAACCAAACTCCATACGAACCTCGTGAACGTGATTATGCTTATGCAGGCTCGTTCTATGCTTATGCAATTTGGGTGGGAATAGGCGTTGCAGGAATTAGTCGCTACCTTCGTAATTACATCAAAAACACTACATTGGCAGCATCACTTGTAAGTGCAGTTTGTTTGTTGGTGCCAATTCAAATGGCAGGACAAAACTGGGACGACCACGATCGTTCAGGCCGCACGCTGGCTCGCGACACCGGCATGAATTACTTAAGTTGCGTTGAACCGAATGGCATTCTCTTTACCAATGGCGACAACGATACTTATCCACTTTGGTATGTTCAGGAAACGGAGGGCTTCCGCACCGATGTCCGCGTTACTAACTTAAGCTTTTTACAAACCGAATGGTATGTGGATCAAATGCTTCGTCAAGCTTACGAATCAACTCCGCTACCCATAAAATGGGACAGAGACAAGTATTGGGGTGATGCGGCAAGTGCGGCATTTGTAGTTTCGAAAAATGAAATTCAAAATGCATTAAAGCAGAATAATATCCCCAGCATTTCTTATGGACAATATTACGATGTAAATGCTTATCGAGACAGTGTTTCTCTCAAAGAAATAATGGAAAATTTGCGTACAGGACAATACAAACCGACAAACCCGTTCAACACGGGAAACACGCAAATTATTCCATCGAACAAGCTCTACCTAAATGTAGATACAACAGCTATAGAATGGGAATCGATCAATTCGAAACCGGCAGACAAAATATTCCTCAATTTGGGTGAAAAATCGGCCGTTTATCGTCAGGAAATGATGATTATGGATTTGCTTACTAATTTGAACGACGATAACTGGAAACGTTCGATATACTACGCAACAACAGTTGACAGAAACCTGTATATGAACCTGCAAAACTCCAATTTCTCACTCACAGGATTGGCTTATCAGATTGTTCCGGGCATACCGCAAAGTAGCGGCGTAAATACCGAAAAAGCTTTTGACAATATGATGAATAAATTCCGCTGGGGTGGTTTGGAAGAAAATCCGAATATATATTTAGATGAAACGAGCCGCCGGATGATATCGACATTTAGGCTGTATTTCAACCAACTAATTGAAGCACTTATTGAAGAAGGTAAAAACGATAAAGCTATTGTCGCACTTGATAAAGTAACAACGGTAATGCCCGGAAAAGCGGTAGCTTACGGAAACGATGGTGTAATGTTTGCACGTGCATATTATCGATTGGGCGAGACAGAAAAAGCTCAAAAATTAATGAATGAAATTGAGAGCAGGCTGCAGGATAATCTCAATTGGTACGATAGATTAACACCAAGCCAAACAGCCAATACGATGGTTGACATTTATTACAATGTCAACTCGCTACTGCTTGTAACATCTGTTTATCAAGAGTTTGACAAGGATAAATACAAAACTTACACGGAAGACTTATTACAACGTGCCCAAACATATTATATGCAGGGCACAGGTTATGTAGGCGATGTAATTTTGAAAGATGTAACGGACAATTCTATTCGCGGATATTATCGTTCAGGAGATGATACCATCCAACAGGCTTCGGAAGAATCAACTATGCAAAAAGCATTGAAGTTGATGCAACAATTTAGTCCACGATTATTGGAACAATATAATAAACAATAGTAATATTTTGTACAGATGCAATACATTGTGTCTGTACAATTGTTGAATATTAATTACGCAAAACAAAGAACGCGTAGCACTTTCTATGCTAATTGAGCAACCACCACAACTATACAGGATGTTATTCCCCAACGCTGTTTGGAGAATTGAAAATCCTGCTCAGAAAACAGTATATCTCACCTTTGACGATGGTCCCATTCCTGAGGTTACGCCTTGGGTATTGGACATTTTGAATCAATATGCCGTTAAGGCAACTTTTTTTTGTGTGGGAGACAATGTACGCAAATATCCCGATATTTATCGCCAGGTGATAGAAAACGGGCATCAGGTGGGAAATCACACTTTTAATCATTGGCAAGGCTGGAAACATAACTCAAAAAACTTTCTTCACAACATAAGTCTGGCGAGAAAATTAATCGACTCAACATTGTTTCGTCCTCCGCACGGACATATCTGGACAAATCAGTGCAGAAGATTACAAAACGCCGGTTATCAAATTATTATGTGGGACGTAGTCACTCGCGATTATAGTCGATTTATGTCGCCTGAACAGGTTCTACAAAATGTGAAGCGCTATACCAGAGATGGTTCAATTATCGTATTTCACGACTCGCTGAAAGCTAAAAAAAACCTTCAACACGCTCTACCCGAATCAATGGAATGGTTATTAAAAGAAGGATATCGGTTTGAGTTAATACCTATGTAAAATTTCTGATTTGTTTTGTAAAAGCATATATACAAGCAATTTTAATAAGTTTTTTATGAGCGCGTAAAGTTAAAATTTTTTATGTCGCTCTTTTTTATTTATTTTGTATCTTGCTTTTTAGCTAAATTTACAAAATAAATGAGAAAAACAGAAGGTATTGCATCCATTTACAATAGCTACGTGAACGATTTGTACACGTATGCGCTCTATCTTGGCTTCGAGAAAGAGATTATTATGGATGCAATTCACGACGTTTTCTGCAAAATTGCTGCCGATGAAAAAGCTTTACACGATGTTTCAAACGTAAAGTTTTACCTATTTAGATCGCTAAAAAACAGGCTCTACGACATATACAAATCAGACCGGGGACACGTAAATCTACATACTATTGAATCGCAAGAACTACCTTTCAATATCCTTGTTACTGTCGAAGACAAATTTATTAGCAAAGAAGAGCAGCAACAAATTGAAAATCAAATTGCAGAAATGCTCAACAGCCTTACAGAACGCCAGCGCGAAGTTGTTTACTTACGCTATGTTCAAGAATATGATTATCAGCAAATTTCTCAATTACTGAACATTAGCGTGCACGGATGTCGCAAACTCCTATCGAAAGCTATGCTAAATCTACGCGAAAAATACGGCTCACTTATTCTATTATTTCTTCTTTCTTAACGCAAAAATGTTAAAATTACAAGATTTTTTGAAAATCGGGGGATAAAAAAATCTCACGGTCGTCTGTTTAATAAATGCACCATTATCAATTACGATGTCAAATTATACACATTATACCCACTTTCTGAAAGATAAACATTTCATTCGATGGCAATTAACGCCAAACAAAGAACTGGATATCCAATGGCATGATTTTATTCAAAAAAATCCATCTTCGCTAAAAGCGCTTAATGAAGCCATTGATTATTTGAGAACAACAGGATTGAATAACAACACATTTAGCAAAATCGAACGCGAGAAATTACTCAATGAAATTCAATTAACTATTGCACGAAACTCGAAAAAAAGAAAAATTCGCAAAATTATACAACTTTCTGTTGCTTCTTGTGCGGCAATAGCGCTGATTGTTATCGGATCAACACTGTTTCAGAAACAAAACTCAACAACTGCCCCCGAACAAGAATTAATTGTAGGGAGTTTGTTGAGCAACGAAGATATCAAGCTTATTACTGGTAAAGAGTCATTATCGTTTCAAAATGATGTACAAGTAGAATTCGACAAAGATGGAACGGCCAAAGTTATCCAAGGCGACAATGCGAAAAGAGAAACAGTTAAACTTGCTAAAAGCGAACAAAACACCCTTATCGTACCTTACGGAAAACGTTCTACTCTCACTCTTTCTGATGGAAGTAAAGTGTGGTTAAACTCCGGATCCGTTCTTGAGTTTCCGGCACAATTTACTGACAAAAACAGAGAAATTAGGCTCGCTTCGGGCGAAATGTATATTGAAGTAGCGCCCGATAAAAGGAGATCTTTTTACGTGCACACTTCCAACTTTAACGTGAAAGTTTATGGCACTAAGTTCAACATATCAGCCTATTCAGAGTCCGTCTCTGCCGTTGTTTTAGTGGAAGGAAGTGTCAGCTTAAAATCCAAAAACAACAACGAAGTATTTATAAATCCCTACGAACAAGCCGTTTATAAGGAAAGTGGAGCATTTGAAACACAAAAAGTGGATGTGAATCAATTTATCAGTTGGAAAGACGGGTATGTGATATTTGAAGACACTCCCATATCCGATGTTCTGAAGTATATATCAAGATATTATAACCTTTCTTTCGACTATAAAGATACAAATTTACAAAAACGAACATGCACCGGCAAAATCTATTTGTTTGAAAATTTAGATAAAGTAATGACAACTATCGCAACCCTGTCTTCAACCACTTACAAAAAAAATGGAAACCAAATATTTATTACTCGTGAAGCCAATAAAAAACATTGAAGTCTATGAATATAAACGAACAATAAGGAATAGGCTCATAGCCTCAAACAAGACTCATATCAAATATCTGAACATAGAAAATCATTTCACGCTAAAATTAAATTATCGAATATATGAATAAAAACTTTATCGAGGAGACTTCTTGTTTTCGCAATTCGATCCGCATTCCTAGAACGGTGGATTTTGTCTCCATCTTTTTATTTTTTACACTTTTTTCAGTGTACTCAAGAAACTCTTACTCACAAGAGCAGTCTCTGTTCATCAACGCAAAAAGCTCGTCGGTAAAAGAACTGTTTCAAGAAATCGAAAAATGCAGCAAATACATTTTTGTATTAGCAGATAATACAAAAAGCGAATTGGACAAACAACTCAATATCGAAAATTCAACGAAGAATTTGAGCGAAATATTAATCATTGTAAAAAAACAAACAAATTTAGATTTCAAAGTCATAGATAATCAAGTTATCGCATACAAAGAAGAAACGGGCAATAAACAAAATCTCTCTGCACAAAACAGCCCACAACAAGCCAAAAAGGTTATAAAAGGAACGGTTGTGGATAAAAAAGGAGAACCTGTGTCGGGTATTACCGTTATGGTAAAAGGAACCACCAGCGGCATCGTCACCAATAACGAAGGAAAGTTTCAGATTTCTGGGTTTTCGGAAGCCGACAACGTAATTTTGGAATGCCGCTGCGTAGGCTTTGAAATAAAAGAAGTGAAAGCCGTTTTCGACCAAAACATGAAAATTGTAATGTACGAAGCCGTAAGCGAAATCGAAGAAGTGGTTGTAACAGGGATGTTCCAACGCAAAGTGGAAGGGTTCACGGGAGCCGTTACAAAAATAACGGGCGAAGACATTAAAAAGATCTCTTCGGGAAACATACTAGGGGCTTTATCGCAACTCGATCCCTCATTCTCGATAGGTTCGGGAAATGCACTGGGCAGCAATCCGTCGCTTCTCCCCGATTTGTCCATGCGCGGACAATCAAACATGGGGGATCACCAACCGTTCAACAAGCGAGCCTCGCTGCGCGGCGAAATAGCCAGCCGACCCAATCAACCTCTTTTCGTATTGGACGGAATTATCGGCGTAAGTGTCGAAAAAATCATCGACCTTAACCCCAATCAAATCGAAAGTATTACACTGCTGAAAGATGCTGCCGCGTCCTCCATCTACGGGTCAAGAGCGGCAAACGGCGTTATCGTAGTAGAAACCAAAGCCCCGAAAGCAGGCTCACTGCGTTTCTCTTACTTCGGGACATACGACATAGAATATCCCGACTTAAGCGACTACAATCTTCTTTCGTCTGCTGAAAAACTCAAATTGGAAGAAATAGCAGGCGTTTACGACGACTACTATACGGGGCAATGGACATCCAACACCCTGAAACTGCACAAAGCCCGCCAACTCGAAATCAACAAAGGAGTAAATACCTATTGGCTGGCAAAACCCCTGCGCACCGTATTGCACCACCGTCACTCTTTAAATATAGAAGGAGGAGACCCCGTGTTTAGGTATAAACTAAATTTCGACATCGGGCAAACACCGGGAATCATGAAAGGGACTAAAATGAGCAGAAACAGTGCCGGAATAGATCTCTATTACCGCTCAGAAAAATTGATGATTACAAATCGGTTGTACGTTGACTACAACATCAACGACCGCACCTCGCCCTACGGCAATTTCGATGAATACACAAAACTGAATCCCTATTGGCGTGTGTATGACGAAAACGGAATACTCAAGCAGTATCTTGATTATCAATACATGTACGGAAGCGATACGCGCGTTGCCTCGTACCTGAATCCGATGTATGATGCAAATTTTGCACAGCGCGACCAAAATAAACAGTTGGCAATCCGCAATTCGCTCTCCGTGGAATACTCACCCGCGCCTAATGTACGCCTCACCTTGGGAGGAGATATTACAAAAATAAACGAAAATACCGAAGTGTTTCGCTCAGGACTTCATTCAGTATTCGCGCGCGAAGCAAGTATTGCCAAAAAAGGTAGGTTTGATTTGTATACGTCGGACAGAATTCTTTTTTCGACCTATGCAATGGCTAGCTACAACAAACTTTTCAACAAGCATCTTATATCGTTGCATGCACGCGGTGACCTCAACTCGCAAAGCACGATAAACAACCAACACATCCAAACCGGATTTCCGAACGACCGCTTAGATCAATTTTTTATGGGGATAACATCCGAAAAACCTTCGGGAAGCGAACAAATTTCGCGGTCGGCAGGAATTTCCACCACGGCAAGTTACACCTACGACAAGCGTTATGCATCGGATTTCAGCGTGCGTATCGACGGCTCATCCGAGTTTGGAAAAAACAACCGCTTCGCCCCGTTTTGGGCAGCCGGATTCCGATGGAATACCCACGAAGAAAAATTTGCAAAGAATCTCAAATTTTTAGATTATCTTGCTCTCCGCGGAAGTTTAGGGACACAAGGTTCACAAGGATTCACGCCATATCAGGCAATGCGTATGTTTTCGTACGACGAGATGCTCAATTATTACCTCAGCTCCGATGTGGTAGGCGTAAAATTGCGCTCGCTCGGAAACCCTGACCTCAAGTGGCAACATACCCAACAATTTAATGTGGGAACGGACATGACTTTCTTGAAAAACTTGATCAGCCTCCGTTTCGATTATTATTACAAATACACAAAAAACACGGTTATAGACATGACCATCCAACCATCCTCCGGATTTGATTTTTATCCCGACAACATGGGAAATATATCCAATCGCGGATACGAAGCCACATTGCGTATTATGCCCTACAACAATGTTGCCAAAGGAATAAACGCTTCGATTATTTTTACGGCGGGACGCAACATAAACCGTATCGAAAAAATATCCGAAGCGCTGAAAGTAAAAAATCAGCAGGCACTCGAAAATGCGGTTTTTTATCCGATGCCGCAATACATTGAAGGATATTCGCAAAGCATTCTTTGGGGAGTGCAATCGTTGGGAATAGACCCCGTGAGTGGAAAAGAAATTTTCAGGAAAAGAGACAGTTCCATGACTTCTACCTGGAGCATTCTCGACCAAGTTCCACTGGGAGATACAGAGCCTAAACTAAGAGGCTCTATCGGCTTGGCAATGAACTACGGCAATTTTTCGATAAACATCTCTTCGCGTTATCAATTAGGCGGCTATGTGTACAATGAGACCTTGATCGACAAAGTAGAAAATATCAACGTTATGAACAATGCCGATAAACGGGCGCTCTCCGACCGCTGGCAAAAACCCGGAGACAATGCTATTTTTAAACGTATCATCCAAACACCCGGAGCTAACGGACAAGAAAGAACGATGCCCAGCTCGCGCTTTGTAATGAAGGAAAACCTGTGGGAGCTTTCAAACATTAATCTCTCGTATTTCATGAGCGAAGACCAATACCCGTTTTTGCGCAAAATGAACCTGTCAAGCATCACGGCTTCGGTATATTTAGAAAATATTTTGCGTTTCTCGACTATACAGCTTGAACGCGGGCTCCAATACCCATTTTCACGCAAAGTTTCATTTTCATTATCTTTGGTATTCTAACCCCCTCACACAAAAAAATTATGAATTTAAAATACATCTTTACAATTTTGACTTCTGTTTTTCTGTTGTTTACGGCTTGCAACGATTGGTTTGACGTGCAACCTAAATCGCTCACAAGTGAAGAAAAACTTTTTTCGAGAGCCGACGGATTTAAAGAATCCCTTACCGGAGTATACATGCAGCTAAGTTCTCCAAATCTATACGGAAAAACGCTTATGTATGATTATCTCGACGAATTGGCGATGTTGCGCCACCTCGCATCGGACAACCGAAACATATATGACTTCAAGCCCGAAAACAACTCTACCTCTGCCATCTTCAGAAGTATGTACATCGCTATCTCGAACACCAATGCACTGATTTCGTGGATAGAGAAAAAGCCCGAAGTTTTAGCGCCCGAATTAAAAAACATCATCGAAGGGGAAGCTTACGGTTTGCGCGGATTCATCTACTTCGATTTGTTGCGGATGTTCGGACCCATTTTAAGCGTGGACCCTACAAAAACGGCAGTTCCTTATCGCACCCAGGTAGAACCCGCAGCAAAAAAACCGGCGACAGCAAAAGAACTTATCGAATCAATCATTGCCGATTTGTTGAAAGCCGAAACATTGTTGAAAGACGACCCGATGAATATCGCCTTTCCGCCAGGGGCAGTGGCAAGCGCCAAATCCGATTTTTTATCGCACCGAAACAACCGGATGAACAAATTTGCCGTAAAAGCACTTTTGGCTCGGGTATATCTGTATAAGGGCGATAAAACAAATGCTGCAAAATACGCCCAAGAAGTCATCGATGCAAAAAATAAAGACAACAATGTACTATTTGATTTTGTAGAGGAGAACAGCAACGATCCAATTCTCTCCAATGAGTTGATTTTTTCGCTCAATGTTACCGAAGGAGGAGAGAAAGCGTTTGAAGATATGGTAAAAAAAGATTTTTCGTTAAGCGCACAACAGGATGGGGTGTATTCCAAATTTATGATCGAAATAACATTGTTGGACAAAATATTTAACGTAATCCAAGACGGACGAAACGACATCCGAATAGCTGCAGGCAAAGGATTCGAGGTGTCGAGTAAAAATGCCGTATCCATGAAATTCAGACAAACCAACCTGAAATCGTATGCTCTACGTTCAACCGTACCCGTTATCAGACTCCCCGAAATGTATTACATTTTAGCCGAATGCACAACCGACATGGCAAAGGCATCTCGCCTGCTATCGCAAGTGCGCAGCGCAAGGGGATTAAACAGTCTGCCGGTATTTACAACGTCCCAGGCGCGAGACGAAATGCTTGATATAGAATACCGTAAAGAATTTTATGGAGAAGGACAATATTGGTATTTCCTGAAAAGAAACTTTAAGAAAAAGTGGATTACATATACTTTTGAACAAGAAATGGTGCACGAAAACTATATCTTTGCGTTACCGACCAACGAAATACAGTATAAATAAAGTGTATAAAATTTCCAAAAAAATACAAGATATGACAAAAAAACACAATATTATCATTGTTATCCTCTTGCTTTTAGCATATTCTTGCGAAAAAGAGCAAATAACCCGTTATAACCAACCGCCGGCAATCAACTTCGGCAATTTGGTAAACGTGCCGCCGAGAACCGCAATAGAGGTAAACTTCGCAATGCTTTTCGACAAAGAGTTCAACGTACAGGAGCACACCATCGAACCGCTGGTAATGTTGCAAGGCGCCCTTATGGAAAAACCCATAAATTTTGTACTGAAAGCAACCAACGACAGCACCTACGACGGAAAACCCGAACCCTTAGCCGAAATGTCGTTCAAAAACCCTTACACGTTTGCTCCGAAAGAATTTAAGCAAAACTGCAAAATCATCGTTAAACGACCGAAAGAAATAGACAAGGCTTTCAAGGCAAACCTTTTGTTTGATTATGACAAATCGGACGTAATCGCAGGTGTGCAAACTCATCAGGTTTTCAAAATTACCGTAATAGATGAACTCACGCTCAAAACGGTGAATTTAACTCCCGAATTGTGGGAACGCTATCTCAAATATTCTTTCGGAGAATACAGCGGCATGAAGCTGCGCCTCATTGTGCACACGCTGAAAACAGAAAAAATCGGAGCATTTATACCGTATCAGGATATTTTAAAAATCAAGGAAAGCCTAAATGATTACAATAAGGCGCATCCCGATGCCCCATTGAAAGATGAAAAAGGCAATTTGGTGGTATTTCCGTAAATGCCCGTCATCAAACAACATGATAAAGTACAAACAAATAAGATGAAACGTACACATCCATCTTTTACAAACAAACAGGATGATGGTTGCGAGTTCCATGTGAACATAATGTAAAATAAAAAGTAAACACATGAAAAAGATAATTATAAACACTCTTGCATTCATAATGATTATGGCAACGATGTGGAGCTGCTACAAAGATGAAGGTAATTACAGCTATAACGAAAACGTAAACAACCTCAATATAGAGGTTCCCAAAAAAATTACGATAAAAAAAGACGATACTGTTTTCGTGATACGTCCCAAAATAAGCCAGAGTATCCTCAAGGATTCTAAAAACCTCAAATTCAAATGGACGGTATCCACCAAAGATGACCAAGATTTGGGAAAAGTAACAAGCACGGGCGACACATTAGCACTCGTTATCGACACAAAAGCCCAAGAGTTTTATTACCAATACTTCATCCGCTTTTACGTAACCGATACGGTGAACAACCTACGCGAAATGCATCCCATCGAATTCAACATCCGCAAACCATATGAACCCGCATGGATGATTTTGCACAAAGACGGCGCAACAAAACTGGGTTCAATCGAATTTCTGGAAGAAACTCCTCTCGTATCCTACGATGCGTATTACGAAAATCAGAAAAAACAACTGTCGGGCGACCCCGTGAAGTTGGGACTATTGTCAATGCCCGTATCACGAGGAGAATATACATATTGGAACCATAATGCAGCCAGCGTATTATATTGCTTTACGACAAATGCCGAAGAGTCGGGTATTTTAATGCAGGACAAACACCTCACACTCGACGGTACGATGCAAAAATACATCTACAGTTTCGATTATGCGGGATGGAATCCGTCCAAAGTAACAAACGTTGATAGCGATGGTGCCGGAGCAGTATTGCTTTCCGATGGAAAAGCATTCCAAGGCTCACAAAGCAGTCCGATACTCTATGCCCTCAATCCGAACAATTGGCTCGAAGGAGAATGCTATGTGGAAAAAGTAGCAAGTGTGGGCAACCGCCACATACTCTACGAAACAAAAAGAAACCGTTTATTAACTGCACAAACAGCATGGAACTACTACGAAGAAATCCACTCAGGCAATGACTATAAAGACGAAATGGTAGTACTCCCTTCCAACGCAAATTCGCCCAACTCTCCCGAAGCATCTTCGGTGTTAAGTCCCGACAAAAAAATAATTTATTTGGGAAAAGGATATTGGTATGGAAAAGGAGCAACCATTGCATCATGGGCAAGACACAGTATTTATGCAGTGGCGCTCTCACAACAAAAAAAACAACTATATCTATATGATATACATCCATATGCAATCGAGAGTTATTTCTCCGACGATACCGACAAAATGTCGATACCCGCATTCTATACCGTTCGCTTGCCCGAAGGGATCAACGAAACAACACCTTTTGCAAGCAGTCAGGAATATAATCTGGTGCTATTTTACGGTTCTGGAAATAAAATATACAAACTCGATTTTGCAACAGCCAATGCTGATCCCATTTTAATATACGAACATCCCGATGCCTCCATACAAGCAAAAGCGATGACTTTTGCCAAATCCGGAAACTACTCCGACCCCAACGGCAAACCCGAAGAATCGCCCTTTCTTCAATACGGACATCCCGTAACACGAAGCATCGGTATTGCATTTGATACTGCCGATGGAAAAGGCGAATTTATCATTCTCAATCTGAGCAATTCCGGAAACATTGCTCCAAAGGGGAAGTATCCGTCCGTTCAAACATTCAAAGGATTCGGAAAAATAACAGACATTAAATTCATTTAAAACCAAACACTATGTTTCGATTTACACTTTACATCCTGTTTCTTCTTACCTCGTTACAATGCATACAAAAAAATGCGAAGTCTCTTCCCGAAAGCGAAATACGCCTACCTTTTGTCGTACACATGAACAATACGCTCATACAGCTATCGGTGAACAATGCGCCGGAACCCGTATACTTCATTTTCGATACAGGTTCCGAAATTACGGCAATCTATAAAGAATATGCCCAAAAAATCAAGATTGTTTTTGACAAAAGCAACCGCGTTACGGGCGTTACGGGCTCCGAAGATTATCCCTTATCTACAAAAAACAACATTACGCTGGCTCCTGGTGTCGTCATAGAAAACGTAGAACTGACACAGATGAACAGAGGAGGATATACATCGGGAGAATATGAAATCCAAGGAATTATAGGGGCTGCAATACTCAAAAACTACAGCGTGGAGATAAATTTTGACGAAAATGCAGTTATCCTGCGTTCTTTCGGCAGCAAATTGCCCGAAAAATACCAATATAGTTTGCCGATAACGCATATGGACGACTATTTTCCGCGCATCCAAATGTCTGTTGTTTTAGCCAACAGAGACACCGTGTCGGGTTCGGTGTATTTTGATTCGGGAGCACAAATGGCATTTTTGATGAACTCCAAATTTGCCGCGCAAAACGAAGTGCTTGCCAAATCGGACAAGTATCTTCAACGCAACAACCACAGCGTAAACGAAACGAGCTACAATTACGTCGTACGTGCAAATGGTTTGAATTTTGGCAAATTCGACGTTGCACCTTTTGCCATGGATATTTCACTCAGCCATACGGGCGTGAGCGCCGAAAGCGGTTCGATGGGATTGCTCGGATTTGAGGTTATCAAACGGTTCAACACCGTGATTGATTTTTCGCAAAACAAGATGCATTATTATCCCTCGCAATATTTCAAAACACCTATGTGGTTCCCCGTAGCGGGAATTATTCTTGAGCAAAAAGGACAGAACGTATATATCCATCAGTTTGTCGAAGAGCCTGCCGATACAGAAAAACTGAAACCGAACGACCGCATTATATCCATCAATGGAGAATTGGTTACATCGGCTGAAAAGGCAGAGTACCAACTCTTTTCAGCACCCCCCGAATCGGTATTCAAGTTGGTGATAGAACGTCGTGGAATATCTCAACCTTTCGAGGTAGAATTTAAAGTAGAGCCCATGTTATAATCTTTTTTAAACAGAAAACAGAACAGATGAAACTAATCAAAAGCCACTCTTGGCAATATGCCTTATCGCCTTGGCAAACATCTCATTTACCGCAGAAGTTACTATCAAAGGGCGAGTAACTTCTTCTTCCGACACGGAAACAAAAATAAACATGCCCGTCAACGGAAATTATTTCAGTAGCAACAACGCATACATCACCACAGACAAACAAGGAGCCTACAGCCATACATTTTCTGTTTTAGAACCGAGATTTGTTACGGCAACAAACAACTTTGTGTCCGCATACCTTTTTGTCGAACTCGGACACATCTATCAGGTCGATTATGTGGACGACAGCTATAAAATGGGCGGGATACCTTATTATATGATTCTGGATAAAAATGGGCAACCTGTTGTTTGGAATGCCAAACGTCCGAGTGACAAAAATGAATTGATTGAGCAACTGAAAAACGTCATCAGAAAGAATTCAAAACAGTTTCTTACTCTACTTTTATAATTTCATGCAAAAAACCGTCTCATAACATGTTTGTGCTGACGGTTTTTTGGGAAAGGGATAGAGCTAAAACAGATAGGCTCATTTCGTTCGTGTCTTGATATCTATCTGGAGTCGTGGAGTTGAATACATCAAAAGACTTACTCTTTCACGAATCTCTATCCGCAGGGGGGAGGGTTTACCAGTATAGCTTTATCTCGCAAAGTACTTATTGTCGTAGGCTTATCCAAATTAAAGGTCTAATACTAATAAAAGGTTATTTTGTTATCCTATTGTCCGGATAGGAAGCATTTTAATAATTTCAGGCGAATAAATCACCTACGGTTAGGAAAGTTTCGCTCATTCGAGCGGTGAGCAGCCCAATTTAATCTTTCTATCATATAGTTTATCTGACACAAGTTCGACAAACGTTATTCGAATAAAACAGATAAAATTACCCACAACTTTTTGACTTGAATCCTAATCTCTCCCCAAGCATTTTTGTTTCTGTTCTCTTCGCATAATCTTTTTGTGTTGCAATAGATTTATTTTTCTTTCAAAGATATATATTTCAAAGAAAGTTCTCATAAAAAACACTTTTTCAAATCAAAAAAGAAGAAGTAGTGTGTTTTCCTAAGCATTTTTAAAGGTTTATTATTATTTTTGCGAAAAATCGATACAAACGCAGAATGATTAACAGGAATAAAATAGAAACTATATATAGCCTGCATATACAAAAATTGTACAACTATGCCATATATTTAGGTGCCGACAAAGAGCTTGCCATGGATATGATTCATGACATTTTTTGTAGATTATGTATTGATGAAAAAAAGCTACAACACATTCAAAACATAGAGCTTTACCTCTTCCGATCGGTAAAAAATCGAATGCTTAACACTTATAAATCGAAAGCTATCTCACCTGTTAATATAGACGAAGTACCTGTGTTGATTGATCATTCTGCCGATGTAGAAGATCTTTTTATTTCCGAGGAAGAAGAGCAGGAAATCAGAACTAAAATTAACGAAATGTTAGGCTTATTAACCAAACGACAAAACGAAATTATCTATCTTCGATACGTGCTTGAGTACGACTACGCACAAATAGCCGAAATAATGCAAATCACACCCGGAGCTTGTCGCAAACTGGTGTATAAGGCAATAACAGAATTACGCAAAAAATACCCTTACCACCTTATCTTGATTTTTTTCTTAAGCAAACTTTTCAACTAAGAGTGTGAAGAGATAATATATTTGGTTCCTTTCTGAGATTTCAAACGTCAGATATTAAACCGCTTCGCTGACAAATATTAGTTTTGTGTAATTGGTAGTCTATAATAGTCAAAAGCAACTTGTGTTAAAATTAAAATATTTTTCAAAAGAAGGGAACAAGAAATGTTAAGAGTTGTCTTAATTAATATAGGCTATTTATTTCTCTCAGCTTGTACTCAAAAGTAAGAAATTGAATATCAACATGGTTTCAAAAAGATTCAGACATAAAACGTATAAACAACTTTTAAAAGACAATGCATTTTTGCAATGGCGCTTTTCTCCTACCCCCGAAACCGACAAGTATTGGGAAGAATTACAAATTACTCACCCTGGCTTGGTAATCGAAATAGATAAAGCCGATCGATATTTGAAAAAAAGATATTTTAACGCATTGCCTCTTTCATCTGAAGACGAGCATCTGCTTCTTGAGCGTATCGTTGCTACGCTGCAAATATCCACACAGAAAAAACACATATTGCACTCATGGATAAAATATGTTGCTGCAAGTGTCGCTCTTGTTCTTACAATAGGATTGGCATATTATTTGGTATTTCCTCAACCTGAAATTTCTCAAGAAAATATTATTATAGGAAAAGAATTAAATTCGCTAGACATCCAACTTATTGCAAATAATCAAACTACATCTTTTCAGGAAAACATCGCCATCGAAATTGATGCAGACGGAACGGCACAAGTAAAAACCGATGATAGCGCCGATGAAAAAATTGTTGTAAACGTAGAAGCCATAAACACCCTTATCGTACCTTACGGAAAACGTTCTACTCTCACTCTTTCTGATGGAAGTAAAGTGTGGTTAAACTCCGGATCCGTTCTTGAGTTTCCGGCACAATTTACTGACAAAAACAGAGAAATTAGGCTCGCTTCGGGCGAAATGTATATTGAAGTAGCGCCCGATAAAAGGAGATCTTTTTACGTGCACACTTCCAACTTTAATGTGAAAGTTTATGGCACTAAGTTCAACATATCCAACTACTCCGGCGCATCAAAATCGGTAGTGTTGGTGGAAGGCCGTATAAGTTTACAATCACTAAATAAACAAGAAACATTCTTGTCACCAAATGAATATGCTGTTTATTCTGATAATGGCACATTTAACACGAAAAAAGTAGATGTAAACCAATTTATCAGCTGGAAAAATGGATATCTGGAATTCAACAAAACACCTATGACAGAAGTTTTAAAGCAAATTGGAAGATATTACAACCTCTCTTTTAACTTTAACAACGATGTGAATTTACAGAAACGCAATTGCACCGGCAAAATATATCTATCAGAAAATCTAGACAATGTAATGACTACCGTTGGGCTTCTTTCTTCAACCAAGTATATAAAAGAGAATAATCAAATATTTATAACCAATGATCCCAATTAAACTTTAGGCCTATGAAAATATAGATAATGTTAATGAAAAACAAAAGCCGAACGATACCGCAAATACCGCCCGGCCAAATTGAATTTAATTACCCAAGTTATTAATAATTAAAATCGTACAAAGATATGAATAAACATTCAATTGAAGAGAAAGCCCTCCTCAATAAATTTAAATACGTTCTGAGAATTATGAAAATCACTTTATTTCTCTTATTTTTCGGACTACTGTTTACTTCAGCAGCAAACAGCTACTCTCAAGAATTTACTTTCAACCTTAATGCAACTTCCATAAGAGAGGTGTGCAAAGAAATTGAAAAAAACAGTGACTTTATTTTCGTCTTTTCAGATAATAGCGAAAAGATAATTGATAAAAAGCTGAATGTTAATGCCAATGCAAAAAACATATCGGAGGTTTTGAATACTATGTTTGTCAATACCGGTCTTGTTTATAAGATATTAGACAAGCAAATTGTAGTTTATGAACTCAAAGAATCTGCTGTAAGAAACGCAGGGCAAACTTTATTTGGCAATACACAACAATCGGATCAACCTATTGTATTTAAAGGACGAGTTATTGATACAAAAGGCGAACCACTGGTGGGTGTAACCATTCGTATGAAAGGTTTCGAAGGAGGATATATTACCGATCAAGACGGTTATTTTGAAATTATCACTACCAAAGACGAAGTCTATCTAACATTTACCTACGTTGGTTTTAAACCACAAGAGGTAACCGCAAAAAAAGGACAAACCCTAACCATTACCATGGAAGAAAACATCGCCGAAATTGGCGAAGTGGTAGTAACCGGTTTTGTCACAAAATCGAAAAACAGCTACACCGGCTCGCAAACCACCGTTACACGCGAACAACTTACCTCCGTAGGCACTAAAAACGTATTGGAAAGCATTCAGGCATTCGTACCCGGTATGCAAATTGTGGACAACAACAATATGGGCTCAAACCCCAACACACGTCCCGAAATAAACATACGAGGACGGGCAAGTTTTGAAGGCGCTGCCAATGTTCCCATTTTTGTGGTGGATGGCTCGCAGGTTAGTCTTGATTACATTTACGATATGGACATGAATGATGTTGAAAATGTAACCGTACTGAAAGACGCGTCGGCATCGGCACTCTACGGAGCAAAAGCATCGGCGGGTGTTATTGTCATTACCACCAAAGCGCTTACGGGCGGAAAATTAAAATTCAATTACAGCGGAACCATACGCACCTCAATGCCCGATTTAAGCGGATACCGTTTACTTGATGCCGCACAAAAGTTAGAATACGAACGCTTAGCCGGCGTTTACACAGACAACATTGTGGGAGGCGCGGATCAATATAGATTGGACGAACAATATGCACAACGTTTTCAAACTGTGCGCAGCGGAGTTAATACAGACTGGCTCTCAATGCCTTTGCGAAACGGAATTTCTCAAAACCACAATATCAGCATTGATGGAGGCGACGAAAATGCCCGCTACAACGTGGGACTGAGATATGGGAAAGACGACGGCGTGATGAAAGGCTCTGATAGAGAGCGTTTATCCAGCTTCTTTAAACTATCGTACAACAAAGAACATGTGTTTTATATATCAAACACTTCCACTATTTCTATCATAAAATCAAACGAATCGCCATACGGCAGTTTCTATACGTATGGCAACATGAATCCTTACGACAGGCCGTATGACAACAATGGCGATTTGCTAAAAAGATTGTCGCACAATATGGATAACCCCATCTACGAAGCGTCTATCGGAAATTACGATCGCAGCGAACAGTTTTATATAATGAATAACACCGATTTGCGCGTTCATATAAGTCCCGAACTCAGGCTCGACGGTGCTTTCTCTTTTATGAAACAGAAAGACGACAACCGCACATTCGAGTCTCCACTATCCAAAAGGCAACTCGATATTAAAGACCCCTCACTTCGTGGTCAGTTGGAAGAACAAAACAGCAAGTCCATCAAGTATTCGGGTAAATTGATGTTGTCATACAATCGTTACCTTACCGATAAACTCTATTTAAGTTCAATGGGAGGAGCCAATATAGATGCCTCCAACAAAGACAATGCGGTTTACAGATCCATCGGATTCTATTCCGACAAATTAGCTCATCCGGCTTTTGCCACACGCTATCCGGCATCAGAATCTCCGGCGGGAAGTGATTTAATCGACCGCTCCATCGGTTTTTTTGTGAACGCCAACGCCATTTACAACAACAAGTATTTCTTAGACTTTATTTATCGCTACGAAGGGTCATCCAAATTTGGAAAAGACAAACGATTTGCCCCCTTCTGGAGCGCCGGTGCCGGATGGAACGTTCACAACGAGCCATTTATGAAAGATGTAAACGCCCAAACATTGAAGCTCCGCGCAAGTGTGGGCTACTTAGGAAACGCCGGTTTTTCGCCCTACCAAGCAATGACTACCTATATGTATGGCGCAGATTATAATTACATAAAAGGTATTGGAACCGTACCCATTACTATTGGTAATCCGTTGTTGAAATGGGAACGCACACTTAACACCAACGTTGGTATTGACCTCACATTGTTCAACAATCGCTGGGATTTGGTACTCGATGCATACGTAAAAAACACCGACAATTTATTGCTCGATGTAACCAAAGCGCCATCGGTGGGAGTTTCGTTGGCACGCGAAAACATTGGCGCCATAGAAAACCGAGGCATTGAATTTCAAACACGCGTAGTTCCCGTAACCAACAAAGAGTGGCACTGGGCATTATCGTTAAACTACTCCTACAACAGCAACAAAATAAAGAGCATCAGCGATGCACTCCGAAACAAAAACGAAGCCAACATGAACGCCGAAAACGTTATTGCTCCACTTCCTATCTACGAAGAGGGCGAATCGTTAACGGTATTAAAAGTAGTTCCCTCGGCAGGAATCGATCCGGCAACGGGAAAAGAAATCTATATAAAAAGAGATGGAAGCTACACGTTTGATTATGACGCGCACGACCGCGTTACGTTTGGCGACACTGCTCCGTTTGCTTTTGGAACATTTGGTTCTTATTTAACGTACAAACAGTTTTCTGTAAACATGATGTTTGGTTACTCGCTGGGCGGATTGGTGTACAACCAAACACTCGCCACCCGTGTAGAAGGCTCTAACCCAATTTACAATGCCGATACACGCGTTTTCAACGACCGATGGAAACAAGCCGGAGACCACGCAAAGTATAAAGATATTGCCGATATGACCATACCAAAACAAACAAGTCGCTTTGTGGCAGTAAACAATTATTTGGATTTACGCACGCTTTCGTTCGCCTACGATTTTAATGCGGAGCAACTAAAAATACTGAAAGTGAGAAGACTTCGCTTAGAAGCAATGATAAACGACTTGTTTCATCTTTCATCCGTAAAGCGTGAACGCGGACTCGATTATCCCTTCTCACGAAGCGTTGAGTTATCACTAAGAGTTTCATTTTAAAAAAAGAGAAAACATGAAGAAAATATTCATCCTTTCAATTATAATTCTATCGGGGGCAATGTGCATTTCTTGCGAGAAGTTTTTAGACGTACAGCCAACCGGAACACTCACTGAAGACGTTGCCTTTCGCGATATACAAGGCTTTCACGATGCAATGTATGGCGCATACGCGGCAATGGCAAAACCCCACTTGTATGGAGAGAATCTTTCGTATGGATTTGTCGATAAACTGGGACAACTTTTCATTTTTGACAATAGCGAAGAGAATGACCGCTACATTGTAAACTTTGAGTATGAGCATAAGGCTGTGCGCCCAATTTCCGATACAATATGGGCCGGACAATACACCGTTATTTCTTATCTCAACAACGTGCTTGAACATCTAAAAACCACTCCAATCAAGCATGCTGAATTAAAACTCATAGAAGGAGAAGCTCACGCTTTACGGGCATTTCTGCACTACGATATGGTACGTTTGTTTGCCGACGATTATCGTCGTAAACCCGACGCGCGCGGCATCCCTTACGCCTATACATTTGACTTGAACAACAAAAAACTCTTCTCGTTAGCCGAAACGTACAAAAACATTTTGTCTGACTTGAGCATTGCCGAAAAATTGTTGGACAATGACAACAGTATATCAGCCAACTCGCCGTCGGCATCTTCCATCTATGGAAAAGAGCGCTACGTGCATTGCAACAAATTTGCCGTAAAAGCCATTAAGGCACGCGTGTACCACTCCATGGGCAACGCCGATAGCGCGGCATTCTACGCGCGTCAGGTAATAGATTCAAAAACCAACTTCGCACTCGAAGACTTCAGCCTTTTTAATAAAGTAAAAAGATTTCCCGCCCCTAAGGAGCTTATTTTCGGGCTTTACACAACGCGCTTAACAGATAATATCTTTAACCTTTTTCTTGCTAAATCGGGTGCCGGTAATTTCACGCAAGCACGCACCGACCTTGGCAAATTGTATGAAACGGGTACTTTTACGGCGCAAAACACCGACGTACGTTACAGTGCGTTTTATAAAGAAGACGGTTGGCAAACGTTTCGCTTCATTCGTTTCCTATCCAATGAAGCCGAGATAAAAGACAATCCGGTAACGGGTATCGGATTAATTCGCTTACCCGAAATGTATTACATTTTATCGGAAAGTGTGTACGATAAAAACAAAACCGATGCCATCGCGTTACTTAATGAGGTTCGAAAAAGCAGGGGATTGCAACCCGTGAGCGACGAAAAAGTAAACACAAAAGAGGCGTTTGAAACGGAAATGATGCGCGAACGAATGCGCGAAATGCCCGGCGAAGGGCAAGTGTTTTTTGCTTTAAAGTATTACAACAAATCATTTACCAAAGCAAAAGGACAAGCAGAAATTACACCTTCGTCTGAGATATTTGTGTTGCCTTGGCCGCAAAAAGAGTTGGATTTTGGCAATAAATAACAGTTTTAGTCCTTCAAGTTTCATTACATAGTATTAAAATAGAATAAACAGATGAAAACAAAATATTCTCTAATTATCTTATCCGTTGTTGCCATTTTGCTTGCCTCATGTCAAAAATTTGCTTACGATGGCGAATTTAGCAAAGATGGATTTTATGAAAGCAACAACAAGGTTTATTTCCATTTCGCAGAGCAGAGCGATACGCTCACACGCTATTCTTTTGGTACGGAATGGGTAGAATACACACGACATATTGTGAAAGTGCCCGTACGCATTTCCGGACTTCCGGCAAATAAAGCGTTGACATTTAAAGTTTCGGTTGATACAGATGAAAGCACAGCTATCGCCAACAAACACTACACACCATTTTCGGGCGAGTTTCAAGTGCCGGCCGATTCGGTAAACGGCTATATGGAGGTGGAAGTGTGGCGCGAAAATCTCCCAGCCGACAAGATGGATAGCATCCGCTTGGTGTTGCGTCTTGAAAGCACGAGCGATTTACAAACAACTTTTTCGCAATACACAAAAGCAGTCATTACCATTGACGATTACTTAGAAGAACCTTATTTTTGGGTATGGTACTCTTATTACTGGGGGCCCTATAGCCGTGCCAAATACATCAAGTTTTTGGAATATTACGATGGCGACCCAAAGAAGTTTGAAGCTACTCTGGCGGAAGGAGACTTTTATGGAATGCAGGCTAATTTTGTGAAAGTGTACGAGTTTTTCAAAGCACACCCGGAGTATAACGAGGTGCTTCCCGACTTTCTTTTCAATCCGTATAATTAATTAACTAAAACATTCATTCGATGAAAACGATTCAACATATCTTATACAGTTGCCTGCTTGTTTTGCTGGCAGTATCGTGTATTAAAGACGATTCGATAGGAGAAGTAAATCCTGTTTCTAAAATTGAACTTGCAAGCAAAATAGATACACTCTTCACGCTCGACAGATGGGCTACGCTTCAAATTTCGGCGCCCCAATTTACACAAACCAATGCCGAGAAGCCTCTCTCCTACTCGTGGGAAATAGACCATAAAGAGGTATCAACAGAAAAAGACCTGACTTACGTGTGCGAGAAATATGGCGTATTTGACGGACGTTTAAAAGTAAGCAACGAAGATGGATTCTTCTTTCATTATTTCAAAGTAAACGTGCGCTACTCATACATACAGGGTGTATATGCACTGGCATCGCACAAAGGGAAATCGATTCTTTCGTACTATCCCGAAGGCATTGCCGATAAAACATTTGAGCTGGACACCTACGAGAAAAACAACCCGATTTACAAACTGGGAACCGAGCCAAAAGCTCTGTTTTTCACCAACACACCCATACGGCAAGAGGTGTATATTGCCACAGGAAATCCATCGACGCTATATCGCTTAGACGGAAATTTAATGATGACAACCCATCAAATGGAAACCCAAGGCGACATTACTTTTATTACACACGACGGTGCAAACTCAGTTATCACGAGTGCCGTTTTCCTTCTCAATAAAAGAGCGGGACAGGTAGAATCGCAAAAAACTACGTTTACCAACTTTGGCCAACAATCCATCGACGGCACATTTGGCGCTGTGGAGTTTGCCAATAGAATATCGTATTGGTACACTTCGGCATCGGCGAGCGCCAATGGCGAACTTTATTTCGACAATATCGGCTCACGCATGATTATCCGAAGCAGCAACAAAAGCTCGCCTGTAGCCGAATTGTTTAAATCGGAATTTGCCGGCCTCACGCTCATTGATGTGTGTCAGGCAAACGACAAGTCGGAGTTTGCAGCTGTTCTCAAGAATAAACAATCGGGCGAGTTCGTTCACTATTGGTTCAATCCCGGTTATTACAACCAATACAATACGGCGAAAGAAACCGCTCCCGAAATGAAATACAAAGGTACAATGCCTGCTTCGAGCGGAATTATTGAAACATCGGTTATTGCATCGGCTCCGGCAAAAAATATTATGTATTACACCAACGGCAACAAGGTGTACGCTTACAGCATTCTATCGAAAGGGAATTTTCCCACAACCCCTCTTTTTGTATGCGAAAGCAGCGGTAACGTGGCAGACATGTTTGTAAACAAAGAAGAAAGCAAACTCTATGTGGGCATAAACGATAGCAATCCCGATTTACCCGGAAGCATCTACTGTTTCGACATAAACAAAAATACTTTATTGTGGAAACAGACAAACGTTACCGGAACCATTAAACAGTTGGTGTACAAATATCCATAACCTGTTTTTATTACTCCAATCCACGTATTTTTATTAAAAAGCTACGTGGATTGGATTGCTTTATTCGTAAAGTATCAAAAGACTTTTGAAACTTTCTCGTTTTTCATCAATCCACAGCATTAACTAAAAAACTTGGTATAAAAATAAAAATAGTTCCCAAAACAATAAAATATCAAACAACAAACAATGAACAGATACCTCAGAATATGCGCAACAACACTGCTGACGGCCTTGCTGTGCATATATTCAACAACCCTTTTGGCTCAAGACAAAAAGAAACAAGAAAAGAAGAAGCCTGAAAAAAAAGAAAGTGCCTACGAAAAACTCTTTAAAAACAAAAGCGTGGAAACAGCAAGCGGTAAATTTGCAACCTTGCACAAAATGGATGCAAAAATATACCTCGAACTTCCACTAAAACACATGGGTGAAGATATGCTGTTGGGAACAACCATATCATCGGTATCCGAACCCACATTTATTACCGTGGGAATGAAAAATACAACTCCTATCTATTTGCGTTTCGAACGCCAAGATAGCAGCGTTGTTATGAAATCCATCAACAGTGGAATCATATACGACAAAGAAAACCCTCAACTAAGCAATGCCGTGCAACTCAACTACCGCGATCCATCGGTTGCCGCGTTTAAAATAGAAGCTTACACGCCCGACAGTTCGGCCGTTATCTTTAATATGACCTCTTTTTTGGGAACACCCAACCCCATGATTCCGCTCGTACCCAAGCACATGGGAATATACAGCATAACTTCTACTCCCAAACCCGAACTCTCGTTCATAAAAACAGTCAAATCGTTTGACAACAATGCAAGCGTAAAAACCGAACTCAATTATACAATCAATGCAACCATTATGGGAATTGTGCCGGTGGCAAGCGATGTACCACTTTCCATTGAAGCAACGTACACTTTACTTCTGTTGCCCAAAGAGAAAATGACTCCCCGAATTGCCGATACGCGAGTGGGAATATTTTCAAGCGGAAAAGCCTCGTTTACCCCCGAAAGCAACCAAATAACTCCTTTATTTTTTGCCCATCGGTGGAAATTGGTTCCCAACGATATTGAAGCTTATCACAAAGGCGAACTGACGGAACCACGCGAACCCATTGTTTTTTATCTGGATAACACGTTCCCCGAAGAATGGAAAGAGCCCGTGAGAGAAGGCGTATTGCGATGGAACAAAGCATTTGAAAAAGCAGGGTTTAAAAACGCCATCCAAGTGAAAGATTTCCCAAAAGATGATCCCAATTTCGATCCCGACAACCTCAACTACTCTTGCATCCGATACATTCCCACCAGCGAGGAAAATGCAATGGGGCCCTCGTGGGTAGATCCGGCTACGGGCGAAATCATTAATGCTTCCGTTTTTGTTTACAACAATGTGGAGCAACTTCTACACAAATGGCGATTTATACAAACAGCCAACGTAGATACTAACGTGCGCGGCAAAAAACTACCGAAGCACATTTTCAACGAATCGTTATCGTACGTGGTAGCGCACGAAGTAGGCCACACACTCGGATTAATGCACAATATGGCTGCATCGGCCGCTTATCCCACCGATTCGCTCCGCTCGGCAACATTTACAAAAAAACACGGAACCACTGCGTCTATTATGGATTATGCCCGTTACAACTATGTGGCACAACCCAGCGATAAAAATGTAACCCTCACACCACCCGAACTGGGCGTGTACGACCATTATGCCATTGAATGGAACTATCGCTACTTTCCAACTTTAGGAAACGATATAAACAAAGAAGCCAAGCAATTAGAGGTAATGGTAGATGCCAAACAAAAAGATCCGATGTATCGCTACGGACGCGAACAAAACGACAACAATATATTCGATCCCACCGCCGTAGCCGAAGACTTGGGCAACGACCCCATAAAAAGCAGCAACTATGGTATCAAAAACTTGCAAAATATCTCCAAAAATCTTCCTCAATGGATAACCAACGATGAAGATAGCAAGGAAAAAGACAAACTTTACTTAGCCATTGCCCAACAGCATCACCGCTATTTAAAAAACGGTTTAAATATGGTAGGCGGAATGCAGTTTAATAGCAGCAAAGAATCTTCCGGTATTCCCCGCTATCAAGTAGTACCCAAGAAAAAACAGCGCGAAGCGCTCCTTTGGTCTATCAATCAGGTAAAGAACTTTCACAGCTATGCCAATCGCGATTTAGAGAGCAAAGGGTTCATTAACGTGAGCTACTACGACCAATTGCTGGAATATATTACAGGCGATTTATTCAAGTCGCGCGCAAGAGTTATTGTAGCTTCTCACATCGACCCGAAATCGTACAGCTTGGGTGAATTTTTCGACGATCTTTATAAGCAAATATTCAAAAGCACATTGACAGGCACAACACCCACCGCCAGCGAACGATTTTTGGAACGCTATTTCGTGAATAACGCCTTGGCTGTAATGAGCGGTAGCGCGTCGGCGGCATCGCCATCGGCATTAACATCGTTATCAACTACCGAAAACTTCTTTACCATAAAGCAAGAATTGGGGCACTTGCCAACGGAATATAAGCAAGCAATGGAGCCTTATAAATTTGGCAATCCGTCAACATCGTTTCTCCCCAACATAGATATAAAACGCTTAGACAGTTCCCCAATGTACTTCTATGGTGCTTTGCAGAAACTGCTTCCGATACTCAAAAGCAGGGCATCCACAGCCTCTTCAACCGAACTGAAAGCTCATTATCAACTCTTGCTGTTTAAAGTAGAAAAAGTGTTGGATAACAAGAAATAGTACTTGCTAATTGAAAAAACAAACAGATGAAAAAAAATATCATTTTATCCATTTTTGCTCTTTCCACATTTTTGCCTTTGCCCGCACAGGCGCAATTGTTTGGATTTTTAAAGAAGAAAAAACCTAAAACAGAAACACAGGAAGTAAAAAAGAGCAACTATGAAAAGATACTTACCGATAAGAAATGCGAATCGAGCCACAGCGAATTTATGTCATTGCATAAAACCGATGGCAAATTGTATGTTGAGTTACCCCTCCAGAATCTGGGTACGGAGTTTCTGGTGGCATCCACCTTATCATCGGTTTCAAATCCCTCGCTCGGCATAACCGGCTTTAAAAGTACATCGCCGTATCGAATGAGATTTGTGCAAAAAGACAGCACCATTTTCATAGAGTATATCAACACAAGCATTATTCACAACAAGGCCGACAGCAGGCTCGCTCAAACAATACAAACCAACTATCGTACTCAATCTCTCCAGAGCTTTAAAATAAATGGATATAACAAAGACAGTACAACCGTTTTGTTTGATATGTCGCCTTTCTTTCTCAAAGAGAACAAGGTTTTCCCCATCCTTGGCACCACAGCGGGCGGATATCTTGTAACTTCATCCGAGAAAAACGAATTGGCATTCGTGAACGAAATAAAAGCATTTCCAACCAACGTAACCATCAAAACCGAACGAACCTTTATGGTAAATTTAGGAGACGGAAGAGGAAACAATCAAGTGGAAAACTACCCAACCACTTTTCAAATAACCTACACGATGATGCGGTTGCCCGAAAAACAAATGATTCCTCGACTTGCCGACACGCGCGTGGGTATTTTTCAAACCGGACGGCTTTACATGAATCCCGAAAACAACCAAGTGGAAAGGCTTGCATTTGCTAACCGATGGAGAGTTGAACCGGCCGACACAGCGGCTTTTCTGGCAGGAGAACTTTCAGAACCGTTGAAACCCATCATCTTTTATGTAGATAGTAATTTCCCCGAAAACTGGAAAGAACCCATCAAAAAAGGAACCCTGAGATGGAATGCCGCATTCGAGAAAATCGGATTAAAAAATGTGCTTCAAGTAAGAGATTATCCCGCCGATGATGCTCAATTCGATCCCGACAACCTTCAATATTCGTGCATTCGTTACATTCCCACGGTAGAGGAAAATGCAATGGGTCCCTCTTGGGTGGATCCGCGCACGGGCGAAATCATCAACGCATCGGTATTCGTTTACGGAAACATCACTAAACTCATCGACAATTGGCGATTTGTGCAAACAGCACAAGTAGATCCGCGCGTGAGGGCAAAAAATATGCCTCCCGATGTATTCGAAGAATCTATCGAATATATCGTGGCGCACGAAGTAGGACACACGCTCGGTTTCATGCACAATATGGCTTCATCGGCAGCCTATCCGGTAGATTCGCTGCGTTCGCCTTCGTTTACGGCAAAATATGGAACAACTGCCTCTATTATGGATTATGCACGCTACAACTACGTGGCGCAACCCGAAGACAAAAGTGTTTCATTAACTCCGCCCTACTTAGGCCCGTTTGACTATTTATTAATCGAGTGGGCATACAAACTGTTTCCGGAACTGAACAACGACTTTGTTGCCGAATCGAAAAAACTGCAAGATTTACTCGACTCACACGCGGGAAATCCGTTTTACAGACATGGCGTGCAACAATTTGCCGAAAAACGTTTCGACCCCTCGGCAATTGAAGAAGATTTGGGTGACGATCCCGTAAAAGCAAGCAACTACGGATTAAAAAACCTGCGCTATATTCTTGCCAATTTCAATTCATGGATAACCGACGACGAAGACAGCAAACACAAAACAGCGCTCTACAACGAAATGGCCATTCAAGCCTATCGATATATCTCTAACGTATCTATTAACGTGGGCGGAATTTACAATACGCAAACAAGCGAGCGCTCCGGATTGCCGCGATATAAAGTTGTGCCGAAAGAGAAACAACGCGAATCGGTTCTTTGGCTGCTGCAACAAGTGCGCGATTTCTCTTCCGTAAAAAGTGAAGAGTTTGAAAGAATGCAAGCTGTTCCCGCCAAGCCGTTCGAAACAATTGCCGCCAGTTTGCGACAAATGGCGGTAGCCAATACCTCGCGTGTGGCATTGGGTTATTATCTCGACAAGAACTCTTACTCTCCTCTTGAATATTTGGAAGATGTGTATCAGAATGTATTCGAAAAAACAATGTCGGGAAAAGAAAATTTAACGGAAGCCGAACTTCTTTTGCAAAAAACATACATTGCTTATCTCAAACCCTTTGCCGAACGAGCCGGAAGAACAGGATTGTCGGGAGACCTCCTGCACATTCCTTTAGAATTACCGATACCTGAGATTGATTATTCGATAGAAAAATCGGTGCATTTCAATAGTACTAACCTTGGGTTTGGCAATGGATACGGCATGCCCGTGGATATCTGGCTACAGTCGGTGGATGAAAGCGGAAATTACCTGTTTCATTATAGCGAAAAAACGTTGGAGTTATTGAAGAGAGCCGCACAAAGCACAGTCAACTCCGAACTTAAATTACATTATGCCTTTTTGTTGAAACAACTGGAAGCAGCAAGGAGTAAGAAATAAAAAAAACTCTACTTTTAATAAAACTAAACTGGCCGGCTCGTGAGAATCGGCCTTTTTTCTTATCCAATCCTCCCCCAATCATACCTGTTACCGCTCAATCGGCTCAATTGTTGTTTCAGCACCAAATGGTCGGGATGTTGAAGTTTGGGATCTTTTTTGATAAGTTCTTCGGCAATTTCGCGTGCACGAAATAAAATAGGATTATCACGCACCAAATCGGCAATTTTCAGGTTAAAAGATATGCCACTCTGTTGTGTTCCTTCCAAATCGCCGGGGCCACGAAGTTTCAGATCCGCTTCGGCAATAATAAACCCGTCGTTACTTTCCGTCATAATTTCCATACGCTTACGCGTGTCGGCAGAAAGCTCGTAAGGCGTGATAAGCACGCAATACGATTGGTCGGCGCCACGCCCTACCCTGCCACGCAATTGGTGCAACTGCGACAAACCGAATCGTTGCGCGCTCTCGATAACCATTACCGACGCGTTTGGCACATTTACACCCACTTCGATAACAGTTGTAGAGACCATAATTTGCGCTTTGTTGGCAACAAATTGCTGCATTACCTCTTCTTTTTCGGCAGGCTTCATACGCCCGTGCATTTTACAAACCGTAAATTCGGGAAAAGTCTCTTTGATATGGATAAAACCATCTTCCAGATTTTTCAAATCCATCTTTTCATTCTCCTCAATTAGAGGATAAACAATGTAGATTTGTCGTCCCAAATGTATTTGCTCTCGGACAAATTGATACAGCGCTCCGCGCTTCTTATCGAATCGATGCAACGTTTGAACAGGTTTTCGACCAGGTGGCAACTCGTCGATAACGGAAACATCCAAGTCGCCGTAAACCGTCATGGCAAGTGTCCGCGGAATGGGCGTTGCCGTCATTACGAGAACATGTGGCGGATGCTCGTTTTTTGCCCATAACTTGGCGCGTTGCGCCACACCAAAACGGTGTTGCTCGTCGATAACCACAAATCCCAGATTTTTGAACTGCACCACGTCTTCTATCAAAGCGTGTGTTCCGATAAGAATATGTATATCGCCCGACAATAATCCGGCATGAATTTCTTCACGGTTTTTTTTCTTTGTTGAACCCGTTAGCAACGCTACCTCCACATCCATATCTGAAAGCATGGACTTAAAAGTCTCAAAATGTTGCGATGCCAAAATCTCCGTAGGAGCCATCAAGCAAGATTGGAAACCGTTGTCGAGTGCAATTAACATGCACATAATTGCCACCAGCGTTTTTCCGCTTCCCACATCACCTTGCAACAACCGATTCATCTGTTTGCCCAATGCCGTATCCTTGCGGATTTCTTTAATCACCCGTTTTTGTGCGTTGGTAAGTTCAAACGGCAAGTGCTTTTCGTAAAACGAGTTTAAGTATTTACCTACTTTTTTAAAGAGAAATCCATTCAGTTTGCCTTTTCGATCGGCTGCATATCTAACAATGTTGAGTTGAATATAAAACAGTTCTTCAAATTTCAGCCTGAATTCCGCATCGCGAAGAAGAATTGGATTTCCGGGGAAGTGAATGTTTTCAATGGCGTCGTGAAATGGAATTAAATTGGCTGTTCTAACCACATCGGGGGAAAGCGATTCGGGCAATCGTTCCTTTATCATTCCAAATGCGTTTTCGATGATTTTTTGTATGGCTTTCGAATTCAGGTAATGGTTTTTCATCTTCTCTGTGGTATTGTACATAGCCATTAGTCCGTCGGGGCGATCGGCTTCGCTCATATACGGGTCAATTTCAGGATGAGCCACATTCCAGCGATTATTAAAAAGCGTGGGTTTACCAAAAACAATATATTCCTGATTAGTCTTGTATTTGCTTTCCACGAAACGAATTCCCTGAAACCACACCAAATCAATAAATCCCGTTCCATCGGTAAAATGCGCAACAAGCCGTTTCTTCCGCCCTTCACCAAATGTTTCAAAAGCCGTTATTTTTCCTTTGAGCTGAATGTACGGCATGCTGCCATCGATTTCGTGCACATAATACATCCGGCTTCGGTCGATATATCGATAAGGATAGTAACGTAACAAATCGCCCAACGTAAAAATATCGAGTTCTTTATTGAGGATCTCTGCTCGTTTGGGTCCCACACCGGGAACGAATTTTATGTCGGTTTGAAGAATCATAGTTACTTAGTTACACAGAGAAGCACGGAGGCAGCACAGAGGGACACGGAGTTTTATTTTTTTATAATCGATATCTTTTAATTCCGTTCTTCAATAGCGTTGTTTTGAAATTTATTAATAGTCCAACACGTTTATCGGCAAACATAAGGTATGTTAAAATTTGCGCCTCATAAGTAGGATGAAATTCATCAACAGTCTTTAGCTCAACCACAACCTTATCTTCTACTAATAAATCAATTCTGTATCCACACTCCAATTTAATCTCTTTATATATTACGGGTACGGGAACTTCACTTTGAACATGTAGTCCCATCTCTTTTAACTCATAAACCATGCATTGTTTATAAGCATTTTCAAGCATTCCAGGTCCCAAAATTCTGTGAACGTTTATTGCCGCACCAATTATTTTTTCGGTTATTGTATTGCAATCCATCTTCATAGAAAATTACATTTCAATACAAATATATGACTTTATGAATAAAAAACAAAGAGCACAAAGATTTCCCTCTGTGCTCTCTACACAATTCTCTGTGCTTCTCTGTGTTACCTCTGTGCCTCTCTGTGCAACTACCAAGCGAACAACGGATACTCTTTCATCGTAGCATTTACTTTTTCGCGAACCGATTTAATCACCTGTTCACTTTCAGGATTAGCAAGCACCGTATCAATCATTTCCACAATTTCGCCCATTAGCGATTCTTTCGCTCCGCGAGTGGTAATGGCGGGAGTACCAAAACGCAATCCCGATGTTTGAAACGGGCTGCGGCTATCGAACGGCACCATATTTTTATTAGTCGTAATATCGGCTTCACCCAAAATGCGCTCGGCAACACGACCGGTCAATTCGGGGAATTTGGTACGTAAATCCACCAAAACGATATGGTTATCGGTTCCGCCCGACACCACCTTGTAACCCTCATTCACAAATGCTTGTGCCATAACGGCTGCATTTTTTTTCACCTGCATCTGATACGTTTTGTATTCGGGTTCCAGCGCTTCACCAAACGAAACGGCTTTTGCTGCAATCACGTGTTCCAGCGGTCCACCCTGCATTCCCGGAAAAACAGCCGAATCCAACAATGCCGACATCATTCTCACTTCGCCTTTTGGAGTTTTCAATCCCCACGGATTTTCAAAATCTTTCCCCATCAAAATAACACCGCCACGTGGGCCACGAAGCGTTTTATGAGTGGTAGAAGTTACAATATGTGCATATTTAAGCGGATTATCCAGTAATCCGGCGGCAATTAATCCGGCAGGATGCGCCATATCCACCAAAAATATCGCTCCAATTTCGTCGGCGACTTTACGGATGCGGGCATAATCCCATTCGCGGGAGTAAGCAGATGCTCCGGCAATGATTAATTTAGGACGCTCAGCACGAGCAACCGACTCCAATTGTTCGTAATCTACTTGCTGATTTTCTTCGCGAACGTTGTATTCCAATGCTTGAAACATCAGTCCTGAAAAGTTTACGGGCGAGCCGTGTGATAAGTGTCCACCGTGCGAAAGATTCAATCCAAGAAATTTGTCTCCTGCCTTTAGGCAAGCCAAAAATACTGCGGCATTTGCCTGTGCTCCCGAGTGTGGTTGCACATTTGCCCACTCGGCATTGAATAGTTTCTTCAAGCGGTCGATAGCCAATTGTTCGCTCAAATCCACCACTTCGCAACCGCCATAATAACGTCTGCCGGGATAACCTTCGGCATATTTATTGGTTAATACGGAACCCATGGCTTGCATAACCTGTTCGCTTACGAAGTTTTCTGAAGCGATAAGTTCGATCCCTTTTAATTGACGTTGTTTTTCTTGTTCGATAATTTCGAAAATTTGCGTGTCTTTTTTCATCTGTTCTGATTTATAATGTTTAGGATATTTTCTTGCAAATTTAAGCAAAATATACATGATATCCACACACCTTATGCATTTTTAGACCTATAAACTTTCTTCTTGCAAAATCCACACTATGACTTAATGCTCCAACAAGAACAAAAAAATACCGGCATTTTATATATATTCAATCAATTTGTTATATATTTGTGTGATTTTGATTAAGTACATCGTCTCAATTACTTTATATTGTCAGCAGTGCTAATAAACAAAAACTTGTTTTTGCGCTTAATAGTCTAAAACAATATAAACCATTAAGAGGTTAAGAATAAAAAAGATAAGGCTTAATTTTCTTTATTTCTTAATGGTTTCATAAAGAGAATGAAGAAATAAATCATGTCGATTTATTTATGAATACTATAAACTAATTTGTGTTTGGCACTTATTTACATACAATACATCTATGCATACTAACCATTTAAAGCAACAGGGGTTTGCCACAAAAGCCATTCACGGCGGGCATCAACCCAATCAGTTCGGTGCACTTTGCACACCCATTTATCAAACATCGGCTTTTACTTTTGAAACAGCCGAGCAAGGCGGACGTCGTTTCGCGTTGGAAGAAGGGGGTTATATTTATACTCGTCTCGGAAATCCCAGTTGCACAACAGTTGAAGAGAAAATAGCGTTACTCGAAGGCGGCGAAGCTTGTGTTTCTGCCGCATCGGGAATGGGAGCCATAACATCGGCCGTATGGGTTTGCGTGAAACAGGGCGATCATATCATCGCATCGAAAACATTGTACGGATGCACTTTTGCTTTTCTCAGTCACGGAATTACCCGTTACGGCGTGGAAGTTACATTTGTGGACACGCGCGATACTGAAAATATACGTAAAGCAATGCGTCCCAACACCAAACTGGTTTATGTGGAAACACCGGCAAACCCCAATATGTATATTTGCGACATACGCGCCATTGCTGATATTTGTCGTAAACAAGAAGATTGTAAATTAATGGTGGACAATACATTTTCCACACCTTATATTACCCGCCCCATAGAATTGGGCGCCGATATTGTGGTACATTCCGCCACAAAATACCTGAACGGGCATGGCGATGTAATTGCCGGATTTGTTGTGGGGAAAAAAGAATACATAAATACCGTGCGGTTGGTTGGTGTAAAAGACCTCACCGGCGCAAACATGAGCCCTTTTGATGCTTTTCTTATTGCTCGCGGATTGAAAACCCTCGAAATAAGGATGGAAAAGCACTGCTCTAACGCACAAAAGATAGCCGAATTTCTTAACAATCATCCCAGGGTTGAATCGGTTATTTATCCGGGATTGTCCTCTTTCCCTCAATACGATTTAGCTCAAAAGCAAATGTCGCTTCCGGGAGCAATGATAGCTTTCGAAGTAAAAGGCGGTATTGAAGCGGGAAAGAAACTTCTTAACAGCCTGCGGCTTCTTGTTATATCGGTAAGTTTGGGCGATGCCGAAACGCTTATCCAACATCCGGCAAGTATGACACATTCGCCTTACTCTCTCGAAGAGCGATTGGCAAGTGACATCAGCGACGGGCTTATCCGCATTTCGGCAGGATTGGAAAACGTGGAAGATATTATTGCCGACTTGAAGCAGGCGTTGGATGGGTTGTAAGGCATAGAGCATAGGGCAAAGAGTAGAGAGCAGGGCTTCGATAGGTTCTGAGGTGTATTTGGATAGGCTGGGAACGTGGTTTCGATAGGTTCCGAAATACATTTGGATAGGTTACAAGGTGTAATCTTACAGGTTCGGAACTATATTTAGACAAGTTGCGAAACACCCGCCGATAGGTTAAATGGATGTTTTTGGGTGGTTACGAAATACCCGCCGATAGGTTCTGAACCTATCGGCGGGTAGTAAAACAGTGGGCGAAATACATTTCGCAACGTACCCAAATGTAGTTGACAACCTATAAGAATATAGTTGGCAGCCACTTTGGGGGTTATTCTGCAGCCGTGGGCGGTGTGCTTTCCGGGGCTTTTTCAGCCGCGGGACGCCCTCCTTTGTAGTGCAAACTCATATCTTGGTAGATAGAGGTTGTTCCCGGTTCGTTTTGTCCGGCTAAGTATTTCACGTATCTGTAATAGGCAAGTGTTGCCTGAAAGTTATCGAAATCGAGCAACGTTTTGGTGTCGCTCATTTTCTCCATCACCGCGGCCAGTTCGCGCAGTGGAGCTTCCAGTTGCTGACGGGCAACGTAGTCGCGGTCAAACTCCTCTTTGTCAATGGTGCGCGGCAGGGTTTCGGGCATGCTTTCCATGTAGAATTTTGCCTTGTCAACCAGCACCTTGTTTCGGTCGGCAATGCTTCCATATTGTCGCCGCTCGTCGGGCGTGAGATTTATCGCCTTGCCTTGCAGCACGGTGTTAATCGTTTTTATTGCCTCGCGCATTTGGGCTACCTCTTCGGCGGTAAATTCTATTGATATGTTGTTATCTAAAGCCATAGGCATAATGTTTTTTTAATGGTTAATAAAAA
>JAUNUM010000111.1 GCA_030538215.1 Bacteroidia bacterium | reverse complement strand
AAGAAGCTTTTAGGCCACGCCTAAAAGCCACCTCACTAAAAGAAAGGAGGCGCAAGACGCATCCTAACCACCTCAAAACCATACAAACAAATTCCCCAAACCAACCCCAAATTTCTCACCAACCCAGGGACTCTCCCTTCCCAAATAAGTTGAGGAATGGGATTATTCACAAAAATGAATTAGAATTCTAACTAATTAATTTGCGAAAGAAAGACGGCATTTTTCCCGTAGGAAAAAGAGTTTTGGCGCAGTTGCTGAAATCGTTGTTGCTTCAGCAACATTACGAGTTCACATGCGTAATAAATTTACTTCCAAAAATAACTACGAATAAAAATAACTATAGTTCATATTCTCGTAACAAGCCGAGCTTATGAGGCTGTTGGCACTTTAGTGCCTTACAGACTGCCTAGCCAAAACAGGCCAAAATAACCAAAGGTTATGTAGGCCGGTCCCTACAGGAAAAATGCCGTCTTTCTACAGCAAATTTTCAAGCCCCATTTACGTCCCATTCATAAAACAAAAAAAGAGTTCAGACACAATGCCCAAACTCTTTATCTATTTCTTAAATTTTAATAATCCCCACGAATAAATTCATGTACTTCATTCCAGTAAAAATCACTCAACGTTTCAAGCTCTGCTGGAGTGTAAGCAGGTACATCCGCCGCTCCAATATTACTTTGGATTTGTTTAATCGATTTGAAACCTGGAATAACCGTCGACACACCCTCTTGTTGAATAATCCATCTTAGCGCAGCTTGAGCCATACTTTGACGGTCATCCGCAATCCAAGATAATTGATTAACCAATTCAATCGCTTTATCAAATGGAAGTCCCCCGAAAGTTTCCCCAACATTAAATGAGTCTCCGTCTTTATTAAAATTACGGTGATCATTCGTCGGGAAAGTTGATTCTTTATTATACTTTCCAGATAAAAGACCACTCGCTAGAGGGACTCTCGCAATGATCCCAACGCCATTTTCTTGAGCCTTCGCAATCGACTCAGTCAATGGTTTTTGGCGTAAAATGTTAAAGATCATTTGTAGACTGCTTGCATTCGTATTGTCCATGACAAAATTAGCTTGCGCATCTGTTTCAACGCTGACACCATAATAACGAATTTTACCCTCTTTTTTAAGTTGGTCTAAAACATCAAACACTTGTAAATCTTCTAAAATAGCGTTTGTTGGACAGTGGATTTGGTAAAGGTCTAACGCTTCAACTTGTAAACGTCTCAAACTGTTTTCACAATACGCTCGCACCGCATCATATGTATAATTTTCAGGGTTTGTGAAATCATCTTGACGACCAAATTTTGTCGCCACGTATACTTTATTAGGATTTTGTTTCAACACTTGCCCAATAATTTCTTCACTTCTACCTGAACCGTATGAATCAGCGGTATCTAAAAAGTTAACCCCTTGATCAATGGCGAAGTATTCCCCAAATCGCCACCAACAGCCCAAGTACCCAGACCGACTTCACTAATTTTCATATCTGTTTTGCCTAATTGATTATAATTCATTTATTTTCTCTCCTCTGGTAATGTGTATACATTTATCAGTTCATTTAATACATGATTTACTTTCTCTAATTCTTCCAAAGTAATCCCCTGTGATCGCTCATCCAAATATTTCGTCGAGTTATCGTGTATCGATTGGTAAACTTCTTCCCCTTTTTGAGTAACCTTATATAAAACAGAACGCTTATGCTGAGGATTTTCAACCTTTTCCAAGTATTCACCTTCTAATAGAGTATTTACCTGTTTTTGAATCCCTTGTCTAGAAATCCCCATAATGTGAGAAATTTCTGGGACAGTCAAAGCTTGCTCCTCAGAAATAAGTGCCCCCAGAATCTTCCACTGTGAAGCAGTTAAGTTAAAAGGCTCCGCAAAATAATCTCCCCAATCCTGCATCAGCCCATTCACTTTAAAAAGATGAAGGGACAAAGTATCGAATGCTTCTAATTTTTCAAATTCCATTAAATTATTCTACGACCTTTCTATTTTTCATAAAATTAATAAAACTACCTATCCATAATCAGTGCACTTGTATCTTACCACCGATGACAACTAGTTGTCAAAATAAACAATCATTTAAACTCAATAAAAATTTTAACCAAATAAACTTGACAACCAGTTGTCAAGTTAGTATATTTATAAAAACAGAAAGGAAGTAACATTATGAGCAAAGTACTTTATATTAAAGCAAACATTAAAACAAAAGGCATGAAATCAAGAACTTTTCAAATTTCTGAGCACTTCATTGACCTTTACCAAAAACAAAATCCAAATGATGAAATCGAGGTCTTAGATCTTTATGAAGAAGGATTCCAACCTTTACAAGAAGAAGATCTTTATATGTTATCCGCAAAACGAACAGATGAGTCAAAAAAAGACCCTAAATTTAAATACGCTTATCAATTTGTAAATGCGGATAAGTATGTTATCGCTGCCCCCATGTGGAATTTAGGACTACCTTCAATTTTAAAATCCTATATTGATTATGCTTGCCTGGGAGGTTTTTGTTTCAAATACACTCCAGAAGGGCAAATTGGATTACTACAAGATAAAAAAGCCCTATTTATAACTTCCAGAGGCGGAATTTACTCTGACGAGCCATTTCTATCAATGGATTTAGACATGGGAGAAAAATATTTAAGTAAACTATTTAATGTATTTGGTATCTCAGACTTTAATTCGATTATTGCCGAAAAACTCGACATCCAAGGATTAGACACAAACCAAATCGTTAACAATGCGATGGAAGAAGCTGAAAAAATATCAACAACATTCTAAAGGAGCGCCATCATGCCATTAATCACAATTGAACTACCAAAAACTTCAAACGAAAACAAAAGAAAACTCGTTAAACAAATGGCAGAATCTACAAGCCAGATACTAGATGTGCCATTAGAATCTATCATAACTATTATCAAAGAAAACGAGTTAGAAAATATAGGAGCTGGCTCAAATTTAATGTCTGAAAAATTATGGTAAAAAAATAAAAAAGTCCAACTCCGATCAAAGGATGCATTATATTGCATCCCCCATCAAGTCAAAGCTGAAAAAATGTCAAAAGCAAACTGATTAACAATAGCATTATTAGTTATTAAAAATCGACAATGTTAACAACTTTTTAATAAAAAATATTCGATTAATTCTTTCCTATCATTCATCTTAATGTTGTGATGTATGATTAAAAATGTTTTTGTGTGGACTTTACTGTTTAGTAATATTATTTGATTAAAATAATTTGTATTATCCAATACTTAATTTAATAAAGGAGAAAAAAATGAATTCAATGAATTTAAAAAAGAAAGTATGTATAGTAACTGGAAGTAGCTCAGGAATTGGAAAACAAACTGCCTTAGAACTCGCAAAGAGAGGAGCTACAGTAATTCTAATATGTCGAAATCGCTCTAAAGGAGAACAAGCGCAGAAATATATCATAGATGAAAGTAATAACAAAAATGTAGATTTAATAATTGCTGATTTATCGAGTTTATCTGACGTAAAAGAAGCCGCGACTACATTCAAAAATAAATATAATCAGCTCCATATCCTAATTAATAATGCAGGTGGAGTAAATGCTCAAAACAACATAACTTCTGAAGGAATAGAGTATACGTTTGCTACTAATTATTTAGGCCCTTTATTACTAACTGAGTTATTAATAGACTTATTAAAATCAAGCGCTCCTTCTCGAATCATAAATGTTAGTTCCGCAGCACATGTAGGAGGAACCATAAATTTTGATGATTTAAATAATGAAAAAAAATATCAGCCAATGCCCGCATATACTCAATCAAAACTCGCACAAATATATTATACATACTCACTTTCTAATCGACTAAAGGGTACTAATGTAACTGTTAATGCCTTACACCCTGGCAATGTACGTTCTAATTTTAATAATGGTTTAAAGGGATCTAATCTGATGTATTATATAAATTCTATTTTGTATTCCTTAATTGGAATAAGTACAGAGCAAGGGGCAAAAAACACAGTTTACGTGGCAACTGCTTCTGACTTAGAAAGTACCAGTGGAAAATATTTTTCCAATAAAAAGCAGATAAAATCATCTAAAAAATCGTACGATTCTAATATTGGAGATCAGTTATGGGAAATTTCAAAAAAATTAATTCAACCATATCTTTAATTAGAAATCTTTTAAACCATTAAGTCATAAAAACAGTTATGTTAATAGTAAAAATCCTTTAATCAAATAAACAATCAGAGTAAACTTAAAGGGGCTCTTTTGCCACCCTTTTTATTTCAGACAAAGGGATGCAATTTTTTGCACCCTCCACACATTCAATTCACGAGGATGCACAAACCACGCATCCTCTTTTAATTTCAAACACGAGGATGCAAAAAAATGCACCCAAACCAGCCCAACCCCAAGAATCCACACCATCCAAGCCCCCACACCAAACAAAGGAACAAAAAATAAGCTTTTAGGCCACGCCTAAAAGCCACCTCACTAAAGGAAAAGAGTCGCCCAAGCGACTCTACCTCTTAAATGCTCTAATACAAACAAATTCCCCAATACCAACCCAAATCTCTCACCAACCACGGGACTCTCCCTTCCCAAAGAAGTTGAGGTTTAGTATTTATTACAAAAAAATAATTAGAATTCTAACTACTTAATTTGCGCAATACAGCTCAGCATTTTCCTGTGGGAAAAAAGGGATTTTGGCGTAGCGTAGTATTTCTTGTGCGAAGCACTTAGAAATACTCTAGCCAAAATAGTCCGAAATAGCCAAAGGCTATGAAGGCGCCCCCCACAGAGAAAATGCTGAGCTGTATGAAGCAAATTCCATACAAAACTAATAAACTCTCTTAATCTCCTAATGCCACTCCTCCAACTTCTCCAACACTACCTCATTCATCAACGCACTCGCCTCAGCGTTCGCCTCTTCACTACCACCCATATTCAACAACATACCACCAGCACCAAGCACACCCTTACCTCTAAACAAATGCCCAGCATCCTCATAAACATGCAACTCCGCATCCGGCTTAGCCTCCACAATCAACTCACCCATCTGCTTCGACGGCCACATCTGATCATCACCACCCGCAAAAATTAACACTTCCGCAGCGCTATCCTCAATCGGAATCCGCGCCTCATCACGATTACTCGCATTATTTAACAAAGGCTCATACGTCGAATTATACGTAATCGGCGCATAACTAATCATCGGCCAAACCGTCTCAGAAATATAAGGCCAAGGATCCGCATCCCTAAAGGACAAGTAAGGCAACTCTGCGCCTTCATAAGTCCAAGTAGACCCCTCCGTTTGACCCAGCCCCTGATAATTATGAGAAGCCGGAGCCATTAATATAACATTATCAACCTCATCGAAGCGACTCGCAACATTCGCCGCATACTCTGCCCCCTTCGATGCACCGTAAAGCGTGATTATATCTGCATTCTCCGCATTACTTTCCACCCAAGAAAGCGTCTCTTCAAATTGATCAATCGGCACTTCAATTAACATATTCTCCTGATTATCCTGCCCGAAAAAGAACAGCGCCAACGTCTCGTAACCCTGCTGCGCCAAGTTTAGCGCCACATCATACCCAGGCGACCCCTCAGAACCACCATAAGTAATCACAATCCCATCATGCTGCGGGTCATCCGGCACCATATGAAATCCCTGCGTCGACCCATCCTGAACCTTCGTAATCGAAACGCCCTCCGCCTCAGTCGGATAAACATCCATATTCCGCACATCCACATAATGCTCCGGCGTCCCCTCAGCCTGTTCATACTCCGAAAAACGCTGCCCATTAAACATCCGCAGCCCAAAAATCGCCAACCCAACAACCAACAGCACCATCACAACGCTCAGCAAAAATTTCCCTAACTTTTTCATCCCAATGACCCCCTGTCATGATGAAAATCATATATAATCGTCACATTTCTCTCTTTTAGTATACCTTTTGCTGCCACCATTTGCAAACGCTTACACCTGTCTGAGGAAAGTATTGCTTAAATGAAATAAAACCAACTCCGATCAAAAGGACATAATAAATGCATCTTTAAAAAACAGCTCAGTTCCCTACGATGCAACATCTTGGTACATCGACAACTACTCAACCCTCATCGATATAACAACTTGGTACATCAACAACTACTAAACTAT
>JAUNUM010000110.1 GCA_030538215.1 Bacteroidia bacterium | reverse complement strand
TAAATCGTGTCGATTTATTTATGAATACTATAAACTAATTTGTGTTTGGCACTTACCTGATAATAGTAATAAATTAATTTGAATAATGTACTTAACCATTATCGTAACTTTATTTTAGGCTCTTATTTATGTCATTATGCCCCGCAAAATAATTCATATTGATATGGATGCTTTCTATGCTTCCATTGAACAACGCGATAATCCTGAATATCGTGGAAAGCCCGTGGTGGTAGGTTATGGCGGTAAGCGCGGAGTAGTGGCTGCAGCGAGTTATGAGGCGCGTAAATATGGAGTTCGCTCGGCCATGGCATCGGTTACGGCGTTGCGAAAATGTCCACATTTAATTTTTGTTTTACCTCGATTCGATGTTTATAAAACTGTATCGGGACAGATAATGCAGATTTTCCATGAATATACCGATAAAGTAGAGCCACTCTCTCTTGATGAGGCTTTTTTGGATGTTACCGAAAATAAAAAAGAGATAGAATTTGCCACACATATTGCCAAGGAAGTTAAGCAGAAAATCTACCATCAAACTCAATTAACGGCATCTGCCGGAGTTTCCTACAACAAGTTTTTGGCAAAAATTGCATCGGATTATAACAAACCCAACGGGTTGTATGTGATTACGCCTAAAAAAGCCGAGCGATTTCTTGAGAAATTGGCTATTGAAAAGTTTTTTGGCGTGGGTAAAGTTACTGCTCAACGGATGCATGATTTGGGTATAAAAAACGGATTCGATTTAAAACAACATACCGAAATGGAACTTATTCATCATTTTGGGAAGGCCGGAGCAATGTATTATCGATTTGCTCGTGGAATTGATGATCGAGAGGTGGAATCGGAGTATGTGCGTAAATCGCTGGGCGCTGAAGAAACGTTTGCAGAAGATCTTCATGAAATGGTTGATTTATTGCATGCTTTGGATGATATTGCGCGCGAAGTGCATCGTCGAGCCGATAAACGGGATTTCCTTGCCAAAACGTTGACATTGAAAGTAAAATATGCTGATTTTTCCATTATTACACGCAGTCGTACAGTGGATTATTACCTGAGATCGTATGAACAACTTTTTGATTTGGGTAAAGAATTGCTTTTGCAGGTGGAAAATATAGAAGAGCGTAAAATCCGCTTAATGGGACTGGCATTGAAGAATGCCGAAAGCGATCGGATGGTTCTGACAAATCAACCGATACAATTGGCTCTCAAGTTTAAAGAATAAAGTTTTCCGGATGTTTCCCTTTAATATCTTTGTAATACGATTTTATCTTCACAATATCGTTTTCGTAGTCACCTGAAGGGTGGAATAAATCGAGAATGGAAGCTTCTTTTTTTCCATAATTTAACCCAATTAGCAGAATAGGCACTTTGGCTTTCATCGCGATAAAATAAAATCCTCTTTTCCATTCTTTTACCGGCTTTCTGGTCCCTTCGGGAGTAATGGCCAGTTGTAGGCGGTCGTATTTATTAAATTCGGCAGCTAATACTTCGGTCATTGAGGTGTTTTTATTCCTTTCTACCGGAATTCCACCGATACTTTTGAAAAATAGGTTGAACGGAAAAATAAACCATTCTTTTTTAATCAAAAAATTGGCTGTTCGTCCAATAGACGAGTAAGCTAATTTGCCGATAATAAAATCCCAATTACTGGTATGTGGCGCTACTACAATTATGCATTTGGGTACATCGGGAAGGATATTTGTTACTTTCCAACCGAGGATTTTGTTCAGTATGAACTTACTAAGTTTCATATATGTTCAATGTTTGAAGTTTAATGTTTTGGGGAGGTGTTAAAATTGTTATTCTTCTCCGTCAGCCAACGAGTCAGAATGACAAGGTCACAGTTAGTCAAAATTATTTAGACTTCTCTAATTCCAACGTCAGCCGTTCCCAATTGTTCATTGCAAGGTCTAATTTATTCTTGACTTCTAAGTAGTTTTGCAGTAATTCAAAATCGGTTGCACCCTCGGGTGTGGCAAGTTTTACCTCCAACGCTTCAATTTTTTGCTCCAGCGTAGTTATTTTATTCTCTGCTTCTTCAATCTGTTTTTCGATCTTTCGGATTTCACGGTTACGTTCTTTTTGCTCCTGATACGAAAGTTTTGTTTCCGATATAACTTCTTGTTTTTCTTCAGATTTTACAGATGTAGGAGATTTTGATAACTCTAATTGCTGTAGATTTTCGAGTTTCTTTTTCGATAGAAAATCGTAGATTCCACCAATATGTTCCAGTACTTTTCCACCACCAAATTCGTAGATTTTATTCACGAGACCATTTAGGAAATCGCGGTCATGCGACACAATAATAGCTGTGCCGTTGAATTCCTTAATGGCTTTTTTCAATACTTCTTTTGAGGCAATATCAAGGTGATTAGTCGGCTCATCAAGAATGAGCAGGTTCACGGGTTCGAGTAGGAGACGAATCATTGCCAATCGGCTCCTTTCGCCACCCGATAACACTTTTACTTTCTTGTCGGATGCTTCGCCGCCAAACATAAACGCACCCAGAATGTCACGGATTTTTGTGCGGATATCGCCTACGGCAACATAGTCGATGGTTTCGAAAACCGTCAGATTTTCGTCCAGTAATTGTGCTTGATTTTGTGCAAAGTATCCTATTTTTATGTTATGTCCGAGTTCAAGTTTTCCCTCGAAATCAATTTCATTGAGGATACATTTTACCAACGTAGATTTCCCCTCGCCGTTTTTTCCCACGAAAGCAATTTTTTCGCCTCGATTAATGGTGAGATTTACGTTGGAAAACACCAAATGATCGCCATAACTTTTTCTTACATTTTCTGCGATTACGGGATAAGAACCGGACCGTGGTGCGGGTGGAAATTTCAGATTTAATCGTGAGTTATCCACTTCGTCCACCTCAATTCGCTCAATTTTATCGAGTTGTTTAATACGCGATTGCACCTGATTTGATTTGGTGGCTTTGTATCGAAATCGTTCAATGAATGCTTCGGTATCCTGAATTTGTTTTTGCTGATTTTCGTAAGCACGAAGCTGTTGTTCACGACGTTCCTGACGGAGTTCCAGGTATTTGGAGTAGTTTACTTTGTAGTCGTGAATATCGCCCAATACGATTTCGATAGTGCGTGTTGTTACATTATCTAAAAAAGCTTTATCGTGCGAAACGAGTAGTACGGCATTGGCACGTGATGTGAGGAAGTTTTCGAGCCACTGAATGGATTCGATATCCAAATGGTTGGTGGGCTCGTCTAACAGCAGTACGTCGGGCGATTGCAGCAGAATTTTTGCCAATTCGATGCGCATTCGCCAACCGCCACTAAACTCTCTTGTAGGACGATCGAAATCGGAGCGATTGAAGCCCAGTCCCAACAATGTTTTCTCGGTTTCGGCTTCAAAATCGTTGATGCCCGATATCTGAAGTAACTCCTGCACGTCGGTCGAACGTTGGATAATGTGATGATACTCATCCGATTCATAGTCCTTTCGTTCGGCCAATTGCGTGTGTAATTGCTCCAGTTCTTTTTGCAATTCATGCAAATGTTCAAATGCCAAATGCGTCTCTTCCTTTACGGTGCGAGTGTTATTGAGAGTCATTTGTTGCGGTAGGTATCCGATTGTAATTTCTTTTGGACGTGAAACTGTACCGCTTGTCGGTTGTTGTAATCCGCCAATTAGTTTGAGTAGAGTGGATTTTCCTGCGCCGTTTTTTCCGGCGAGCGCCATCCGCTCATTTTTGTTAAGAACAAAAGAAATGTTGTTGAGCAATGTAAATCCGCCGAACTCGACGGTGAGGTTATCAATAGAAATCATTGTTGAGTTTTGAGTTATGAGGGGACTTGGTTTTGCCTTTGTTTGGCGCAAGTTTGTAACTATTTTATTTATATCAATACGGTGTTGTTTTTAGTTTCAGCGTGCTGTATAAAAATTATAACTGTTGTATTATCTTTTGTTTTCTCAGTAAAAACTGAGGGTGTTTTGGGCACAAGTTACAAACTTGCGCCAGTAAATGAGGATGTTTTTGGCACCAGTTAGAGTCTTGAAATTATTTAATCTCTATGACGTTATCCTTTATTGTTTTATAAAATAGGATATAAGGAATAAGCAATGAAATATAATAGAACATAAAATTATGATTACTTTCACTTGCTACCATTAAACCAATAGTTATTCCATTTAAAAATAGACAAAAAGCTATGAGTAGAAGGGCTTTTTTCTTAAATATTAATTTCCCTATTTTTAAATCCTTCATTTTATAATTCTTTAAATGATTAGTTTTATTAATACATTTTGTTGGCGCAAGTTTGCAACTTGCGCTAGTAAATGCTTCACTCCTTTAAAAACGATTCGAAAATCGTTTCACCCGAAACCAATTTCTGCTCTCCCGTTTTCATGTTTTTCAACGTAATTTTCCCTTCCTTCATTTCGTTTTCTCCAACCAATGCAACGAAAGGAATATTATTGTTGTTAGCATACGACATTTGCTTCTTCATTTTTGCCGCTTCGGGATACAGTTCGGCACAAATTCCTTTGCTGCGCAATTGTGCGAGGAGGGGAAGGATGTACGACTCTTCCGCATCGCCAAAGTTCACGAACAAAATATCTGTTGCGTGCGTAGAGTTTTCGGGAAAAAGGTTGAGCTGGTTGAGTACGTCGTAAATTCGGTCGGCACCGAAGGAGATACCCACGCCCGATACGCCGGGAAGTCCGAAAATGCCCGTAAGATTATCGTAACGACCTCCGCCCGTAATGCTTCCGATTTCTACGTCCAACGCTTTCACTTCGATAATGGCACCGGTGTAATAATTGAGTCCGCGAGCGAGGGTAAGATCGAGTTCCAAGTCGCAACCGATGTTTAGCAAATCGATTTTGTTGAGAATAAACTCTAATTCCTCTACCCCTTTCAGTCCGATTTCGGAAGCGGAGAGAATGGTTTTCAATGTCGCGATTTTCTCCCGATTAGTACCACTCAGTAAAATAATCGGTTGCAATTTATCAATAGCTTCCTGCGAAATATTTTTGCTGAGAAGTTCTTCGTTCACTTTTTCCAGCCCGATTTTGTCGAGCTTATCGATAGCTACTGTAATGTCCGTAATCTTGTCGGCTTCGCCGATGATTTCGGCAATACCCGAAAGGATTTTGCGGTTGTTGAGTTTTATCGATACACGGATATTCAATCTGCGAAAAACTTCGTCAATAATCTGAATTAGTTCTACTTCGTTGAGCAACGAATCAGAACCCACCACATCGGCGTCGCATTGGAAAAACTCGCGGTAACGCCCTTTCTGTGGACGGTCGGCGCGCCACACGGGCTGGATCTGAAAGCGTTTGAAAGGGAACGAAATTTCATTGCGGTGCATCACCACGTATCGGGCGAACGGTACGGTAAGGTCGTATCGCAGACCTTTTTCAGAAATTTTATTGGCGGTTTTTGCTGAATTTCCTTCGGTAACGTCATCGGCGTGCATACTCGAAAGAAAATCACCTGAATTCAATATCTTAAACAGCAGTTTGTCGCCTTCTTCGCCGTATTTTCCCATCAGTGTGGAGAGATTCTCCATGGCGGGCGTTTCAATCTGGCGAAAGCCATAAAGACGATACACCTCTTTAATGGTGTCGAAAATATAATTACGTTTCGCCATCTCTTCGGGTGAAAAATCGCGCGTTCCTTTGGGTATGGAGGGTTTTTGCATCGTTGTTTGTGTCTTAAATTAAGGTGCAAAGATACATAAAATTTGTGTCTTGGGGTGAAACGATTTCCAAGTAGCTTTTATCTAAAATTCGAGTAAATAGAAATTTGTTTGACTTAAGTATCATCAAACAATTATTGTTATGTTTTATTTCCTTATTTTCATTTTATCATGGATGCTCTAAATAACAATCAAAAACTATAATATTAATTCTTATCAGCTACTTATAAGGAATTTATCGTGTGAAAATTATTGGGTTGCTGTCCGGTATATATTTGTCTCTACAAATAAATAGCCGGGCAGCATTCGCAAACGCTTGCCCGACTATTCCAACACAGTTGCCCAACAACAGCCGACAGCAGGACAACTACCAACAACTAATTGCTCAAAGAGCCGGCATCTTTGAATTTGGTTTATGTGCCGTGCGGTTTGGAACCGCAGGGCGCGGTAGGGTAAATTATCGGACGGTGCGTTGTTGTAGAGACGTCATAGTATGGCGTCTCTACGGTGCAACATTCACCCTACGGTAAATGATTGGGAGGTTGATTTGTTTATGCGCCGTGCAGTTTGGAACCGCAGGGCGCGGTGAATCATCAGGCTGTGCCCCATTGTAGAGACGCGGCACC
>JAUNUM010000109.1 GCA_030538215.1 Bacteroidia bacterium | reverse complement strand
ATGTAAATACTCTTCTTTTCCCCTTGTATGTACATTTTTATTTACGAATGTTGCTTCTTTTCTTACAAAAACACCTATTATTTCTTTAACTTTTTCTAAAAGATTTGTTTCTGTGAAGTTTACAAAAAATAATTTATCTAATTTTACTTATGATGCTCTTCCCAAATCACTTTTCTACCTGTATAGCTGATACTTTTATCGCTTCCAGGAATTTTCAATAATCTCGCTTTTAAACTCCTACAGTTATCTTCCAAACAGCTTCTACCCATTCTTCGGTATCGTTAAGCGATGGAACAAAAACAAATTTTTCTCCTCCGGCTTTCATAAATAATTTTCGTGCTTCAATATTGATGTCGTACAATGTTTCCATGTTATCAACCGGAAATCCGGGAGCAATAACGGCTACTTTTTTCCATCCTAGCTTTGGTAAATCAGAAATATCCGTATCCAAAAAAGGTTTCAGCCAGTTTCTGCCGCGTTGCGATGCATACAATAAAAGTGTGTATTGCGATTCGATATTGAGTTTCTCACAAAATAACCGATTGGTTTCTTTCAACTGATACACGTAATCAAACTCTTTTCCCTTTTTCCACGCCGCTTCTACTTGATTGATAGGCAAACTATGATAACTGAAAACCAATTTATCGATATCTTTCAGATAAGGTTCGGCATGTTTAGCAAGTGTATTTATAAATGCCGGATGATCGAAATAAGGTTCCACTATTTTTAATCGATACGAATGAGGGCGTTTGTAGAAAATCCGTCCAATTGCGTCTATAGTAGTTTGTGTAGTAGATTGTGCATAATGTGGATACAGTGGAAATATAACTACTTCGTGTAAAAGTGGACATTTCTTTTCCAGCTTTTTAAACGCTTGCTCAATTTCTGGTTTGCCATATCGCATGGCAATTTCCACAGGAATATTTTTCTTTTCTTCCAGGGATTGAGCCAGTTTTTGCATAAAATAAATAATAGGAGAGAGTAGCGGCTCTTCTTGCCGCCAGATTTGCTTGTATTTGTCAAGCGATTTTCGTGAAGAAGCCGGTGCTATAATATTTTTTGCTAAAAAATGAGATACCCACTCCGATTTGCCCATAACTAACGGATCGCTGAGCATATCGCTTATAAACTGCTGCACATCTTTTTGAGTACAAGCGGCGGGAGTACCAACATTTATCAATAAAATTCCGCGCATAAAACGTCTGCTTTATCTTACAAATGTTTCTAATATTTTGGTTGTTTCACTTGGAATTATCAAAGTGGACTGCGTGTCGGCCGGAAGCAAAACTGTTTCTCCTTGCCGAATAAACATCGAGTTTCCTTTATTGTCTTTCAGCGTGCAATGTCCTTGCATGCAGATATAGATAACAAAAGAGTCAAGAGTTTCGTAATGACGTGTCATGGGAATATCTATTTCTAAAAGATTAGTTGTGAAATATTCGCAACTAACCAGTTCTACCGGATGATTGACACGTGCAGAGTATTCGGTTTGATAGTTGTTATAAACCTTGTAATCGATAGCATCTTTTGCCAACTCCGTATGCAATTCGCGTGAGTTTCCCTGCGCATCTTTACGGTTGTAATCGTAAATGCGATACGTAATATTGGATGTTTGCTGAATTTCCGCAATAAAACATCCCGCTCCAATAGCGTGTACGCGACCTGCGGGTAGAAAAAACACATCGCCGGGATTTACATTGTATTTTTGAAGTTTATCGGTAAACGTGTTGTTTTCTACTGTCTCAATATATTTATCGGGAGTTATTGGAGTGGCAAATCCTGAATAGAGAAATGCTTCGGGAGTGGTTTTTACCACGTACCACATTTCTGTTTTTCCAAAAGAATTATGTCGTTCTTTTGCCAACTCATCGTTTGGATGCACTTGAATGGAAAGATCGTCGCGAGCGTCAATAAATTTTATAAGAAGTGGAAAAGTATCACCAAACTTGTCATACACTTTTTTGCCCACTAATTGGTCTTTATAAATTTGAAGAACTTCGTCGAGAGGTTTTTCTGCTAACTCTCCGTTGGATATAACGGAAACGTTACCTTCAACACCCGATACTTCCCAACTTTCGCCGATATTACCTTGTTGGGATGAGATATTTTTAAAATCGCAAATATCGGAACCACCCCAAATAACGGATTTGAGAATGGGTTGAAATTTAAAGGGGTAGAGAACCCCTAAATCCGCTGAGGGAAACTTGCTGAAGTGAGTATTATTGTTTGTTGTCATTTTTTTATTTTGTTATGAATAAAGCGTTTTTAGTGCCTAAGTTCTCTTTAGGGAATTTAGGGGGTTATAATTTTTTTAAAACAATTGCAGAACGAGCAGGCAAATAAGTTTTCAACCAGCCTTTTCCATCTTTTGCATACAAAGGATCGTGATGTGTGAAATGGTGAATGGTGTCGTCGTTCAACCCAAAACCGCCGAATTTTAAATTATCGGTATCAAGAACGATACTGTATTCTCCTTCGGGAACCAACATTCCGTAATCGCTAAACGATTTTTCGGGATGGAAATTGAAGATGAACAGCAAGTTTTTACGCATATATGCGAGCACATTGTCGCCGTCTTTATCCCAAATTTTTACAATAGACGTAGCCTGAAAATTGGGAACGGATTTGATAAGTTCAAGCATGGCCTGATCGAAGTCGCCCAGATAATGATACTTAAGATTTTGGTCATCAGCTAAATTCCATTGACGTCGGGCATATTTGTAAGACCAGTTGTTTCCTTCACGCGGAAAATCGATCCATTCGGGATGTCCGAACTCATTACCCATAAAATTTAGGTAGCCGCCGTTTATGGTAGTTGCTGTTACTAATCGAATCATTTTATGCAACGCGATTCCTCGGTCAACCATAAATGAACTACTCATCAGTTTCGACATAAACCAATACATGTCAGAATCTATTAGCCTAAAAATAACGGTTTTATCGCCAACTAATGCCTGATCGTGGCTTTCCACGTACGATATGGTCTTCTCATCGGCACGCCGATTGGTTGTTTCCCACCAAATGGCGGTGGGATGCCAATCTTCGTCTTTTCGTTCTTTGATGATTTTAATCCAAAAATCGGGGATATTCATCGCCATACGATAATCGAAACCGTAGCCTCCCGATTTTATATCCAGCGCCAAACCCGGCATGCCGCTTACTTCTTCGGCAATGGTGATGGCATTTGGATTCACTTCGTGAATGAGTTTGTTAGCGAGTGTCAAATAGCAAATGGCATCAGGGTCTTGTCTGTCATTATAATAATCGTCATATTGAGTGAAACTCTCTTCCAATCCGTGAGTGTAATACAGCATGGATGTTACTCCATCAAATCGAAAACCGTCGAACTTATACTCTTCCATCCAGTATTTGCAATTCGATAGCAGAAAATGCAACACTTCGTTTTTACCGTAATCAAAACAAAGTGAATCCCACGCGGGATGGTTTCTGCGATTAGGATCGCTTGGAAAATACTGATCGTAAGAACCATCGAATCGGGCAATTCCTTCCAATTCGTTTTTTACAGCGTGCGAATGCACGATATCCATAATTACAGCGATTCCCATTTCATGAGCCGCGTCAATTAACTGACGAAGTTCATCGGGTGTGCCGCTTCGCGACGATGGAGCAAAAAAGTTGGAAACGTGGTAGCCGAACGAGCCGTAGTACGGATGTTCTTGAATAGCCATTAACTGAATGGCGTTATAACCGTTTTTTTTAATTCGAGGTAATACGTTTTTTCTGAACTCATTATATGTGCCCACTTTTTCTTCAGCGGTCCCCATTCCAACGTGGCATTCGTAGATGAGAAGTGGTGATGTATCGAGCTTAAAATCGTTGATTTTGAATTCGTAAGCTACTTCAGGATTCCAAACTTGGGCGCTAAATATATGTGTTTGTGAGTCTTGCACAACTCTGCGGCACCAAGCTGGAATTCGTTCGCCGCTTCCGCCATCCCAATTAACTATTAGTTTATACAGATCGTGATGGCGAATGCGCTCCAGCGGAATTTTTACTTCCCAAACTCCGTTCTCGATTCGTTTCAATCGATACGATTCCATTCGTTGCCAGTTGTTGAACGTGCCAATCAGAAAAATTTCGGTAGCGTTCGGTGCCCATTCACGAAAAATCCATCCGTCAGCAGTTTTGTGTAGTCCAAAGTATAAATATCCGGTGGCAAAATCCGATAACGTAATTTTTCCGTTTTGTGTCAACTCTTTTTCTTTTTTCAAAAATCGATTATTGCGGTCTTCAATTTTTTGCCTGAAAGGCACAAGCCAAGGATCATTCTTTATGATATTCAACATGAATTACACGAATTAAAGGTTTATAAAACAGCAACTTTAATAATAATTTTCTTAGTAGTTCCTTCGCAAATAAGTAGCGCGTGTGCATCTTCGGGAGAGAAAATAATAAATTCGCCGAGAAGCACGTTTATATAGGTAGATGGTTTATCGTTAAATAATTGAAAATCATCTATATTTTTAATATTATCCAATATCATATTTGCTGTCGTTTTTTTTATCTTATCTGTACAAAGATAACGGATTTTATGAACATTTAGTTTCATTTTTTCTCAAAATAAGCAAGTCGAGGTTTTCAATTAGAAAAAAAACGTATCTTTGTTGTCGATAAAGCGATACTACAATGAAACGAATATTATCTACATTAATCATAATATTAACATCGGTTGCCGTTTTTTCTCAAAATGATCAAACTACTTGCAACTTGGGATTCTCGTTTAAAATAAGTAACAATCCCAACTGGGGCAATAATGAGCCTATTGTTACAGAGGTTACTCCCGGATCACCTGCCGAAAAAGTCGGTTTAAAAGTTAACGATATTATACTCGAGGTTAACGGAAATGGAACTTATCTAAAACCGTCGCATACCATCATGTCGTGGTTTATGGAAAAACCTTCCGATATGTCTATATCTATCCGTAACTTTGAAGTATCGTTTAAACCGATGAATATTGCCAAAGATTGCAGGTTAAGAAACGCAATAAGTGAGGCACAATTAGCACCTGTGTTTTCGTTTTACAGTCTTGAAGATGTGCAAGACAGACGATTTATAATTCCGGTAAAAACCATCATAAATCCCGATGCCGATTTCTTTAACTATCGAACTTATGATTTTGCTCCTTCCGATGAGAGTTCAAAAGAAATGGATGATCGCATTAATTCAATATTCGTGAAAGCCTTGTCTCAAATTGGGCTAAAGCACGATAGTGAAGATCCCGACTTTATTATTCAAACCTTTTATAGTTATCAGAATAACTCCATGTTTAAGCTGGAATCTCCAACACGAGGTACTTATCCCGGAACGTGGCGGTTTGATGTGCGCAATAACCGAATGGTTAAAATTCCTGTGTATGACCCAACTCTGCCTGTTAAAATTGATGATGTAATGTATGATTTGGAATTTGGATATCGGTTTTATGACAGAAAGTTTACAGAACCCGGTAAGTCAATGCTGGTTTGGGAAAGTGAAGTAAAAGAGCAGTTGAGTAATAATTACGGTTTACTTAATTATCTGGAAATGAATCTTCCTTTGATATTGCGGAAGTTTCCCAATTCAGGCAATTTGAAAATGGCGACGTATCATGTAAAATCTTCGCGATATAATTATACGGGTATCAATTATGATTTGAATGATTTGAAAACAATTGTTGCTATTGATACCGGTTCTCCGGCAGATCGAGCGGGAATTAAGGTGGGAGACGTTGTGATGAAAGTGCAAGACCACAATTTCAATCACGATGCCAAATCGCTTACCGCCAGTTATCGGCGTTTTATTGCGGAAACGATGAAATATCGCGATCAAGCCACGAAATATACCGATGCACACGGATTTCAAAATGCCATGTATTGGGACATTATACATTATAATAATGTGTCGAAGGAAATAAATGATAAAAAAAGATACAAATCCGGATTTTCTTATTTGTTTAATTTCAATCAATATATCGACTGGAATACTCCAAGTAGCATAAGTTTTGAAGTAGAAAGAGATGAAGAAATATTGACTTTTGAAATAAAACCAATCATTATCAGTCGGTCACAGATTTCAGTGGAATAGGCTTATTTGTTGAATTTTCAAAATCAAGAAAAATATTTCTAAAAAAACCGAGAAAAATTTGTCAGTAAAATTAATTGTCGTATCTTTGTAGCCCTTTCGCAATAAACGAAGGGGTTTGTTATGGAGATAACAAATTAAAATTGCAAGGTTGGGAAATTTAAATTATAAAACTACCTGAAAATCAGGTTGAAAAAATATTTTTCAAAAAAACATCATATTTTGTTTTGTAGTTTCCAAAATAGTTTCTACCTTTGCACTCGCTTTTAGAAAATAGTATTTTTGTAAAGCTGAATATAATCGTTCTTTGATAGTTTTTCATACACGTTTTTTTTAATG
>JAUNUM010000008.1 GCA_030538215.1 Bacteroidia bacterium | reverse complement strand
CGTCGAAGGTATCCATGGGTCCTTCAAACACGCCGCTGATGGAAAACGAGGTGTTAAACAGCGGAAGGTTCACCGTTCCGCCGTCGCGCACAATATCGGCAATGGCTTCTTCCACTCCGTTCATGGCGGCAAGCACATCGGTGCGGGTAAGCAGTGTGCCGCGGCGCAGAATAAGGGTTATTACGTCTTCTTTGGTGTATGCCCGTGTGGCAATGGTTTGCGCCATAAAATCGTCGGAGCGTTCGGTCAATAGGTTTTCTTGTAAGGTGTATTTTAGCATGATTGATTAGTTTTTGATATAATTGTTGTTATCTTTTAATTGGTGAAAAAACTTTTGTCCGGCTCTTATTTAGCCAGACAAAAGTGTTTCACGAGGCAATATATAGTTGTTGGTTGTATTTCACTTAAATCCATATCCAATGGATACTCCAAACCATTTGGCATTAAATGCACTACCTGATATCATAGGATTCCAGTTAACCTGAAACATCAGCCCATTGTTCATAGGTTGAAAGCGATACCCCAATACTAAATAGACACCGGCCAATGCAACTCCACCGGTATCTCCTTTTATTTGGAAACCGCCAAAGTTGTCGGTCGTTTTTTGATTACGAAAAGAACCATAAAACGGAAGAATGCCAATGCCGCTCACAAGCGAACTCTGCTTCTTGCCTAATAAATAGTTAACTTCCAATGGCACCGTAATTATCTTACTGCCGGAAGAAAGGGGAGCCAATCCCACGCCGGCTCTGAATCCCAACCCGTCCATGTGCCCTTTTTGCAGACGCATATCGTAGTTGATACCGGCAATGATGCTGCTGCCCAAGCCCTCGAGATAGATATTCTTGTGAAACTTTTCGCTTTTAGTTTCCGGCTCCTGTCCAAACGATGGCAAAAACAGAAACATGCAAATAATTGTAAAAATAGCTGTCTTCATATAAATAGTGATTTATTAATTGTGTCTGAATTGTTTTAATTTTAGTTGGCTTATTTAACAAGCTTCATCCCTCTCCAATGGTTATTCCCGTCTCGTGCACAGGCAAATGCCTTCCCCGATTCTAATTTAAAGCCCGCACTTTGGAATGTGGCCATAAGAGACTTGAAAAGATTAATATTAACCCCGTTATTTCCTACTCCGCCACTTACTTCAAATTTCACTCCACTGTAGAATTGATGTGAAAGTTCCTGGCAATCTGTGCCTCTTACTTTGCTTCCTAAAATCGTTACTTTTATGTTAACTCCGTCAGTAATGGCAATTGCCCCCAAATATAGGGTTTGTGGTGTATATGGATAATTTTGTGACAATTTATCCCTTAGTATTTTATGACCTTCTTTTATACCCTCGGCCAAAAGACTATTAAAGTTGTTTTCCGTCAATTGAGGAACAAACATAGCAATAGTATTTGGTATTTCAACTGTTTTTTTCATTCCTGCTAACATTTTAAGCGTGTGAATGTCTGAAAATTTAGTTGTTGTTGGTCTTTCAGGTTTACCTCCAAGCGTAAATGAGTACACTATATTTTCCCAACCGATACGTATTTCGGGGACATTAAAATTACTCCAACCAATCCAATTTTTAAATTGTGTTTTAGCTTGAACACCACTTTCATATACAAATCCATAATTATAACCATAAAGTCGTGCTCTAATTCGGGTTCTTACCTTGACTTTTGGAAACTCTTGGTCAAACCATTTATCGTTACCAAAAATACTTTGGCGCAGAATTCCCAGCCATGTATATCGGTCAATTCCAAATGTGGGGAAAGTGTCGAAATTGGGTTCATTGGTTGTTGAACGCAATTCTGGATTTGTATTTTTTAATACTCCTTTTTCGCCAAGTTCTGTGTCAATTTCAAAAGTTTCAGATGCATTATTTTCGAATGTATTTATCCTATATACATTGTTGTACTTGTAGGTGTTTTCCCCAACACTTACTTCTTTTGATAACATATACCCACCGTTTTTAAGTTCATCAGCATTACTTACATGACAATAAAATGTTCCTTGCGGTTCTATTTTGTATAGAGTGTCATTAACTATAATCAACCCATCTTTGTTGAGCAAGTTTCTCAGATTTTTGTTTGGTACAAGATCTTCAACTTCAACTGTCGTTTGATTTTCAACATTCTCGGAACGAGTCAACTCTTTATTTGTGGCAGAATTTATGACAGAGAACGTTTCAGTGAGTTTCTTATTAAAAGAATCATATTCTAGTCCAGATGATAATATCCGTTCTAAATCGTTCTTTGTTTTAAATGTCAAAATCTCTGTTTGCTTTTCTTTCTCAACAAAATTAGAAGAGTTAACTGCATCCAAATTTTTGTCGCATGCCACTAAAGTAGCTATCAGTGCCATTAAGGCAATTAAATAATTTACTTTTTTCATGTTCTTGTTTTTTTAATTGTTTTTAGTTTGTTAATTTTTAATCGTTCGTTCCCGCACAAGTCCTCTCGTGTGTTTTTTCTTTTTTCACCATGCGTTTTGGAAATGCGTGGGAGCGTTTTTTATTTTTAGGGATCATTTCTTTCGAGTGTAAAGCTCACTACAACCCAGCATACCACATCATTTTTGTTTTTCATATCGGCGAGAGAGTTAAAACCATATTCTGTGTTCTTAAAAGATAAGTTAGCTTTTTGAAAAGCATCTTTCTGAGTTAAAATTTCACTCACACTCCCTGAGTTTTCTAATTTTATTTTTTCATTCTGAAACCTATAATAGTAGTAGGTCTTAAAATAAGAATATCGGGACTTATCAAGTTCTACAATTCCGCTAACCTCTCTTTTACCGTTCTCAACATGATACAATGTATCGTTGGTTATAGAAATATTTTTATTCGTTTTTGAAACACCTTTTATTTCATACAATTGCATTTTGTTAAAATCAATCTTTACTTCGTCAAGATTAAAAACATTAAAAGAGGGAATAATGTATTTTTGTGCTTCTTTTTCTGTGATAACTTCACGAGCCGGATTTTCTCCTCCTCTATAAAAATAGATTTCGGAAACGGTATACTTGTTTTTATACACGTAAGAGTGGCTTTCTTCCTCTCTCATAACCAGATCATTGGTCTTATCAATGCCAATTGTTTGTTTATTGCAAGAAAGAAAAAGAACAATTGAGCCGATAAAGTATAATGCGTACTTCATAAAGGTAAATATTGTGTTGCTTAGTGTAACTTTACTGTAAACTAATCTGTAATTTCAAAAATTGTACCAATTGGGTTTACCTCCTTCCTCCTGAAGTTCTCCCACTGTTTCTACCGGTATCGGAAGTAGTGCCTCCGTCTCGTTTACCATTCGTAGGCGTGTTGGTTCTATTACCGCCACTTTGCCGTCTGCCTCCATCAGAACTCACTCCCGGAATAAAGGCACTTCCGTCAAAAACTTTATTCATCTCCACAAAAATAGGTTTCCCGTAAGCGAATTTTGTGTAAGAAGTGCTGAAAATGCTACTTAGGTTCTCAGCGCTATTCATATAGAAAGTTTCTTTTGTGTTGTCTCCAATAGCCATAATGGTTATTCTTGAACTGGCAAAAATATTCTTAGTTTTTTCGTCATAATTAGCTCCCGCATCTATAAATTTGTATTTGATACCTACTTCAAACGCTTTTTTTACTTCTTCGTAACTGTAGGAGCTTTCGATAGAGACAAAAGCAAGTTTGCCGTAACTGAGTGCTCGTAGATAAGTTAAATTATCACGTTTATTATCACTCTCATTCACAAAAAAACCATTAGGTGGTGTTACCATCGAAACCTTAAAGTTTTTTCCTACCAAATACGCCAACATGCGTCCCTTTGCATTTACGTTTTTAGAATTAAGCTGAATTTTTGAAGTGAAGATACTTCCTAATTTAACGTTTGCTCCAAAAGCTTTTTCTACATCACTCAGAGAAGAATATTCGGTTATACTATAACCTACTTCCTCCTTAGAGCCTTCATTAAGGGAAGACACATGGTCTCTATATTTATCTGAATTAAGTGCTTGTTCCAATCCCTCTGAGTATTCCCATTCATCTTTGGTATTTGTCATTTGAAACCTATAATCCATAGGAAATTTAAAAAGCATCCGGATAGGGTTTTTCTTTAAGTTGACAACTTCCTTATCAAATAATCCACTTTCAATAGAAGAAAAAGGATATACTGCTCCTACATACACACCTGTGGGATTTTGTACTATTAATCCTGCTTCATATTCGCTGGTATTGGTGGTGGTACCGCCTCTATTTCCACTGCTGGTTCTGTGTGACCCAGAACTCCTTCCGCTTCGATTTTCACCCGAACGCGTAGTTTGTTGCGGAGCAATATCATGAGGAAAAGATAAAGTTCCGATAAAAACCTCATTGGGTAAAAGAAAAGGCATGCAAGTATAGTCCCATTCAAATGGTTTATTGTCAAATCTGCCTTTTTCTGTTAGGGTAGTTTTCTTTTGAGGAGTTTTTTGATTTATATCTGATTCAAGACCTTCTTTTTCGCAAGCAGAAAAAGTTACAGCCATCAGTGCCATTAAGGCAATTAAATAATTTACTTTTTTTATGTTCTTGTTTTTTAAAATTGTTTTTAGTTTGTTAATTTAGAAATTATAATTTGGAAATAGCTTCGCCGTTTGTGGGCGGTCTAAATATTCCCTAACCACATGCTCACCAGCACCTCGGATCAAACGGTTTGGGCTCTTTTGGCACGGTGGGTGGATTTAAAACATCGTTCCAGTAACCTTCCTGTCGGCGCATAACCGCCAAACGTGCTCATTACTTCTTCGTTGTTTAACACAAGCATTTGTTTGATTTCTTCTTTTTTCATTGTTTTTAAATTTTTAATTGAGTTATATCTACTCGGAGTGAGTGGATGGGTTATATTTTTACTTCTTTCCATTTGAGGACTCCGTTTTCCTCATAATAAACTCTTACAGTTTTTCCTCCAAAAGTGTTTTCAAGTTCTGCCTCATTCAATGCAGTAAATTTTGTTTTTTCTGAATGTTTCATTGTTTTTGTTATTAATGGGTTGTTTTAATTTCACGGTGCAAAATTACAGCAACGCATTCAAACATTAGGTTAACAGAACGTTATATAACGTAGCGCGGTCACGTTATATAACATTCATGCTCGCTATTGTGCTGACAATCAGTAGCCGTTTTTTATACTGCTACTAATAACCGATTTCCTGTTAACGTTGCGTTCCGACAACACGTTAACGTTATTGTCCGGAAAAATTGCTGGTCGCTTGATTATCAGATAGCAATAAGCTGAAGGTATTTTGGCTACGTTAATGGAGCGTTAACGAAAAAAGAGTATCTTTGTGACACTATGAAGAGAGCCAGTTACATAAAGTTGTTAACATTAGCCGCAATAGTCGCTATTACGTTGTTGCAGGGACTTTGGACTGTAAATGTTTATGGACTTTTGCAAAAAAAACTATCTGAGCAAATCAACGATGTTTTCACCATATCCATCAATAAAGACTTGATGAATAGAAGAAACGCCATTGTTGACTCCACTACAAATGAAATTGTAGGAGTAGTAGAAGTGAGCGATGAAAAAGGTGTTTTTAGCGGTCCCGAATTAATATATCAGGAGTTTTTGATTAAGAAAAATCAACCTATACAACTAAGAATGTTAGACTCCATTTTCCACTCCGAAATATCCAAACACAATATTTACGGCGACTTTATTATCAACCGCATCAATCTCCAAACCGGGGAGGTATTGGAAACTACCGATTCGTTGGGCAAAGGAAAATTAGCTAATGCAATGGCATCTGAAATTATTCCTATCCGTTTAGATGGTAGTGAGGGAGTGCAAGTGCTTTTGGTTTCGCCTTACCGCGCTGTTTTCCGGAAAATGATATTTATTTTGGTACTTTCACAGCTATTGGTTCTTTTTGTGGGTTATGTGGTTTTCTTTCTGTTGCGCTCGTTTATCACGGAAAAGCGGTTACGTAAGTTTCAAGCCGATTTTTCGCACGCTCTTGTGCACAATATGGCTACGCCGCTGGGAACCATTATGCAAATAAACAACCTGATGACAAAGGACACATTTGTAGCGGATACCGAAAAACGAAATAAATCTTTGAAGGTATCCCAACAGCAAATACTCAACCTGCAAGCGCTTACCGACCGCATACTCACGGTGGCGCGCAGCGAGCAGTCGAAGTTGGCGCCCCATTTTGAACCGATCAACATATCCGAAGAGGTTAAAAACATTGTGGATACTTATTCGTTGCAGGGTAAAAAAGAAATTGTTTTTTCAACCCATTTTCAACCCGAGGCAATCACTTTCAGCGCCGACCGCACCATGTTTGGCAACATCATGGATAACCTTATCGACAATGCCATAAAATATTCGGGTACTTCCGTTCGGATAAATATCGAGTGCCTCCTTTCGGAAGACGGGCTGATCATCAGCATAAAAGACAACGGATACGGAGTATCGGACAAAGACAAGCGCATTATTTTTGCCAAATTCCAATGCGGTGAAGCCATAAAACGTGGCGAGGCTAAAGGTTTTGGCTTGGGACTGGCATATGTGAAAAGTGTGGCAGAAGCACATGGCGGAACCATTAACCTGTTTAGCCAAAAAGGAGAAGGAACCACTTTTGAACTGTTTTTGCCTTATCGCGATAAAATAACTGCTTTTCCCCTAAAAACAGGTAACGGAGAAGAAAAAAACTAACGCTATGATAAAACTCTTATTTGTGGAAGACGATGATACGTATGCCTATGCCGTGCAGGGCGGGCTGGAATTGTTGGAAAGCTACGACGTACGTTGGGCAAAAAATGGCAAAGAAGCGCTGGATATGTACGGAACTTTCTGCCCCGATGTGGTGGTTTCGGATGTTGAAATGCCCGAAATGAACGGCTACGATCTGGCACGTGCCATCCGGGCAAAAGATGAAAACGTGGTTATCTTGCTGGCTACCGGCCTTACCTCACCCAAAGACTTACACAAAGGATATGAACTGGATATAGATGAATATGTGAAAAAACCGTATATTGCCGACGAGCTTCATCTGCGCATACAAGCCATATTGAAACGTACGCGCAAAGCCGCCGCAACACCGGAATATGCGGCCGAAAAGTATAAAACAAACGCCCAGCCCGTGGGTGAGTACACTTTTGATGCCGAGGTGCATACGCTATCTATAGGCAACTGTATAACCCAAAAGCTAACTCCCCTTGAAGCACAACTTCTCGCTTTTTTACTCGAAAACCGCGACTGCTTAGTGCCGCGTGCCGATATTTTACAACGCTTGTGGGCAACGGAGAAACCCGAGTTTTCTTCTCGCAGCTTAGATGTGTTTGTGAGCAAACTGCGCAAATACCTATCGAAGGATTCATCGATAAAAATCGTAAATAAGCGTGGGCGAGGATTGAGGTTGGTTATTGGGTGAAGCGAAACAACGTTCAACGACCGAAGGGGAGTTAGTTCCAACTCGCTTAATTATTAATTATAAGTGACTGAATTAAATCCATCAACTACTCCTTTCTTAAATCCATCCCAGTCTGTAAGTACAGCTGCAAGAACAACGAGCGCTACCGCTCCCCATAGTCCTCCATTCACTTCTTCCAATTCCTGAGCATTCAGCTCCATAAATTCATTTTTTTTCATGTTGTTTGTTGTTTTAAATTTGTTTGTAAATAATTTTTGTTTGTTGTAATTGTTTTAATGTGTGCACTTGTTTTCTTAATTACATTGCAAAATTAGGGCAGTAGAGTGAAATAAAATTGCACTCTGGTATAAATTTTCAAATAAAATTGTTTTTTATTAAGTGAAATTGAGTAAATAACGCATCATTCTTTTTTCATCATCGGGAGAGTGTGCTTCGCGGTTCTAAACCGCATAGCGCGTATGAAAAAAAACTGTCCCCCGCTGCAATCACGCAAACGGGGGACAAAAATTTTACTTAGCTAACAGCTAACAGCCAATAGCCAAAAGCTATTTACTGCTCATCACCACTTCCACACGGTTTCCTTGCTTGAGCAATTGTTTCACAAACTGTTGCATGGAGGAAACGGAAAGCGCGTTTACTTGGTTTACGTAATCTTTTTCCAAATCCACACCGTACACGTAATATTGCCACGTGTTGCGCAAGGCATACGAGTTTTCTTTCAGGTTATCGGTATGCTGTTTCAGCATATATTCTTTTACTTTCCGGAGCATTTCGGCATCGGGACCTTTTTGTTGCAAATCGGTTGTAACTTTGTTCATCGCTTCCACCAACTGGGCGCGGCGGGCGGGGTCTGTATCGAATTGAAATTGCAATGTGAATCCTTCTTTCGGCAGTTTTTCTGCTTCCTGATGTACGCGCACACCGTAAGTTCCGCCTTGTTCTTCACGAATTTTATCGGTAAATTCCAGTTGGAACAGTTGTCCGAGCGCGTTTAGTTGAAGAATATTGTGAGCCGTGTATGCCATATCGCCCGTGTAAACAATGGCGGTAGTGGCTTTGGGCGTTTCCATTGGAAGCGTGAACAGGTTGTTGTAAACACCTTTGCGAGTAGGAATTTCTTTTACCTTTGTTGCGGATGCAGCGGGTTTTCCCGGCAACGAACCGATATATTGTTCTACCAATGGCTTGAGTTGCGCGGGCGATACATTTCCTACGAATGTGAAAGTGAAGTTTCCGGCATCGGTAAAACGTGATGTATAGAGTTCCAGCAACTTATCGTAATTTGCGGCTTCAATTTCCGCTACGGTAGGAATGGAAAACCGCGGGTTGTTCATGTATATGGTGTTCATCAGCGAATCGGTAAAAACAAAATCGGGATTAGCGGCAAGCGTGGGTAAAATACCTTTCAGGCGAGCGGCAAGCGATTGATAAGCTTCCGCATCCTTGCGCACATTGGTAAAATTGAGGTAGATGAGCTGCATAAGCGTTTCCAAATCTTTCACGCTGCTTTTTCCGCTGATCTGCTCATTGTTTTGCCCTACCTTAAACGATACCTGCACGTTTTTTCCCGATAGATTTTTCTTTAAATCGGTGGCGCTGAATTTCCCCAATCCACCGATGGAAGGCACATCGTCCATCAGTTTTATTTCGGGAACGTATTTATCGTTCATAGTGGAAGTTCCGCCAAGTGCAAAGCCATTCATTAGAATTTCGTCTTGCTTGAAATCGGTTGTTTTAACCACTACTTTAGCTCCGTTTGAGAGTGTCCAAACGGTTGTTCCTTTGTCGGCATCAGCTTTTTCTTGCACCACATTTCCTTTCGCGGGCAGCGAGGGCATCAACGGCTCGGTAACGGTATTGTCTTCGTAAGCCGTAAGTTTCTCACTGTCGGTGGTTTTAATGATTTCAAGAATTTTAGCTTCGGAAGGATAAGTGTCTTTCTCTTTTTCGACACCCATTAGCACTACTACCCGATTTTTGTCGGTTATCAACTGCTGCATGATTTGGTTGATAGCCGCAACGGGAATGTGTGGCACAAACTGATTCATTGCCGTATAATTATCTTCGATAGAAGGAATGGGCTCGTTTTTCAGAAAGTGATTAACGTATTGCTGTACATAGAATTTGTTTTGTTGTTTTTCGCGCTCGTTGTACAGTTTTTCCAAATTGCTGAGGTAGTTGGCTTTGGCACGTTCGTATTCGCCTTCGGTAAACCCGAAATTGTGTGCTCTTTTCACTTCACGCATGAGCGTGGCAATGGTAGCGTCAACGTTGTTTGGTTTTGCTACCCCAATAACTTGCAACGCGTCTTTGGTGCCCACACCAAAATAAGTGCCGTTCATGGTAGTTGCGAAGGCGAAAGGTGCGTCGGGTTTTTGCATCATTTCCTCGAAACGATCTTTGAGCATTTGTTCAATCATTTGCGTGGCGTAATCGTAAAAAAGGTAGTCCATTGTGCCCTTTTTGTCGTTAGGAATCTGATTTCTTTTGTAAGCAATCATGATGTTGTTCATCGGTAATTCCTTATCCGTGGCAACGGCTACAATGGGAGCATCGTTATCGGGAATTTGTTCATACACGCGTTCCGCCGCGTTTTCGGGTTTGGCGATAGGCGAAAAGAGAGCTTTTATCTGCTTTTCCATTTCATCGGCATTGATATCGCCCACTACGATAATTCCTTGCAAATCGGGACGATACCATTTATGGTAATAATCGCGCAACACTTGCGGCTCAAAGTTGTCTATTACATCCATAATTCCGATAGGAAGCCTGTAAGCATACTTACTGTCTTTGAAAATGGCAGGGGCAATGTTTTCTATCACACGCATTTGAGCGTTTTGCCCAGTGCGCCACTCTTCGTGAATAATTTTACGTTCTTTGTCTATTTCTTTTTCGCGAAGCAGAAGCGCGCTCGACCAATCGTGCAGAATAAGCAGGCAGTTTTCTACCGCGCCGGGCGTGGTTACGGGTACATCGTTGATGTTGTAAATGGTTTCGTCCATGCCGGTCATCGCATTCAGATTAGCGCCGAACTTTACGCCGATGGTTTCCAGATACGAAATCATGTTTTTCCCGTTTTCGCCTGCCGGAAAGTTTTTGGAACCGTTAAAAGCCATGTGTTCCAAGAAGTGAGCTAATCCGCGTTGGTTATCGTCTTCCAGAATGGAGCCTACTTTTTGCACAATGTAGAAATTGGCTCGATTTTCGGGTAGCTTGTTTTCACGGATATAATACGTTAATCCGTTTTCGAGTTTACCGATACGGACATGGGCATCCACCGGAATAGGCGGCATTTGTTGCGCTTGTAACGTCATCGCGCTTACAAATAATGCAAGCACGAGAGAGAAGAATCTTGTTTGTCGTTTCATTTTTGTACATTTTTAATTTAACTGAAAAATTTTCGGCAAATATATAGAGTAAAAGGGTAATTTTACGTTAACAGAACGTTATATAACGTAACATTAACGTTCGTAGAGTTATTTATTCATGAAGAAGTTAACTTATTTTGAAAATAGATTATAAAATGCATATAATTTAGCAATTAGATTTAGAACATCTTCACGATTCGCCGAATTCCATTCACCAAAATATCTACTTCTTCTTTAGTATTATATAGTGCAAACGATGCACGAACAGTACCTTCTATACCAAATCGTCGCATCAATGGTTCGGCGCAATGATGTCCGGTTCGCACGGCAACTCCCATTGTATCAAGCAAAACTCCCATGTCGTAATGATGGACTCCGTTCACAAGAAAAGAGATAACGCTGCTTTTGTTTTTAGCTGTTCCATAAATTTTTAGTTTATCGATGGTAAGCAACTGATCCGTTGCGTAAGTCAGTAAATCGTGTTCGTATTCGGCAATTTTATCTAATCCGATTTCGGAAATATATCTCAATGCTGTAGCCAGTGCCGTAGAACCAACGTAATCGGGTGTTCCGGCTTCGAACTTAAACGGCAGATCGGCAAAAGTGGTTTTTTCAAACGATACACTCGATATCATTTCGCCACCACCTTGATAAGGCGGAAGTTTTTCCAGCCACTTTTCTTTACCGTAAAGTACTCCCATTCCGGTTGGACCGTAAATTTTATGCGATGAGAAAACAAGAAAATCGCAGTCCAGTTGTTGAACATTTACAGGAACGTGCTGTACCGATTGTGCCGCATCAATTAAAACAGGTATGTTTTGTTGATGAGCTATTTCTATAATTTTCTCAATGGGATTTATCGTGCCGAGCACGTTGGAGATATGGGTTATAGAAATCAACTTCGTTCGCGAAGAAATTAATTTTTCAAGCTCTTCCAAAACTATTTCGCCCTCATCTGTAATTGGCAAAACTCTTAATTTAATTCCCGAAATCGATTCCTGCAACTGCCACGGAACAATGTTGGAATGATGCTCCATAGCGGAAATAATTATCTCATCGCCGGGTTTACAGAACTCACGACAAAACGAAGAAGAAATGAGGTTTATGGCTTCAGTAGTTCCGCGTGTGAAAACGATTTCGTTGGCTGATGCCGCACCAATGAACTCCTGCACCGTTCTTCTCGATGCCTCATGTTCATCTGTAGCCGCCTGGCTCAAAAAATGCACTCCGCGATGCACATTGGCATTCACAGAATAATACATTTCCTGAATTTTATCTACCACGCATTTTGGCTTTTGGGTTGTGGCGCCGTTATCGAAATAAACAAGCGGTTTGCCATGTACCTGACGGGATAAAATGGGGAAATTTGCGCGTATATTGTTTATATTCATTGTTTATGAAAAGTTTTATACAATACTGTACATCTTATTAGTATTGAAGTTTTTGTATCTCCTTCTTCAATTCCTTTAAAAGTTCCTTTTCCGAAGGCAAATAAAGCTGATATCTGCTCGTTAGTATGGCAGAATTATCTTCGGGAAGAGAATATTTGACTAAAGTGTTATTTTTATCGGCACACAGAAGGATTCCTACTGTAGAATTTTCATCGGGAAGTTTTTCGGTTCTGTCAAAATAGTTTACATACATCTGTAATTGACCTATATCTTGATGGGTAATTTTGTGTGTTTTAAGTTCAATTATTACAAAACAACGTAATAATCGATTGTAAAAAACTAAATCCACAAAAAACTCATCATCTTCCAATAATATTCTTTTTTGTCGTGCAACAAAGGAGAAACCATTCCCGAGTTCGAGTAGAAAAGATTGAAGATTAGATATTAAAGCATTTTCCAAATCACTCTCATAATAATGCTCTTCACGCTTCAGACCTAAGAACTCTAAAACCATTGGGTCTTTGATAATTTCGGTAGGCAATTGCGGATAACGCTCTTTTCGGGCAACTTTAAGAACAGCTTCTTTATCATTACTCAATAACAAGCGCTCATAAAGCGAGGAATTTATTTGCCGCTCCAATTCTCTTCCCGTCCAAGCATTATTTACAGATTCGTGTTCGTAATACGAACGCTTGTCGGAGTCATCTATCTGAATAAGAAGCCGATATTGAAACCAATTCAATTGCGAGCGCAGTGCGTTCGCAATTGGAAAAGTGCGATAAAATTGACGACATTGCTCTAAAACTCTTACAGAAAATCCGCTACCATATTTCGGTTCAATTGTTTTTGCCAGATTTTTCAGCAAAAACGAACCGTATTCAGCCCTCTCTTTCCCTCCTTGTTCTTCTTCCAGAATTCTTCTTCCAATTGCCCAATACATCTGAACACGCGAAAAATCAACGCTTCGCACAGCTTTTTCACGCGCCAAATGAATGATTTCTCGTATATCCGAAACAAACCGGTCATTAAGTGGATTATTGGATTTTCCGGTCATTTTATTTTTGGATACTAAAATCAGGAACGCAGTGCGTTCGCAATTGGATAATTATTTACACACATTACAATTTCCACAACGCATAAGTTCGCCTCTGAATCGTTTATTGATTAATTGCATAAGCCTGTCTTGCAGTGATTCAATTCGCACTAAATCAACCACATCTTGTGTAAATGCCACCATTAATAACATGCGAGCTTCATCTTCAGGAATTCCACGCGCTTGCAGATAAAACAAGGCTTCTTCATCAAGTTGTCCGGTGGTTAAACCGTGCGAACATTTCACATCGTCGGCATAAATTTCGAGCTGCGGTTTCGAAAACATCTTAGCTTCTTCCGATGTAACAAGGTTCTTGTTGTTCTGATACGCCAATGTTTTTTGTGCGTCTTTATCCACAAGTATCCTGCCGCAGAAAACACCTGTTGAGCTTTCTTGCAGCGCGTATTTAAACAACTCGTTGCTGTGGCAGTTTGGAGTTGCATGTTCTAAAAACGCGTAATTATCAACATGTTGTTCTTTGTCGCAAATAGCAAGTCCGCCGATGTGCGCCTCAGCGTATTCGCCCTGTAAGCGGAAACGATAATTGTTTCGTGTAAAACCGTTATGCAATGTAATGGTAGAAACTGTTACGTTTGAGTTCTCGGCTTGGTTGGCGTAAACATTGTTTAATAATTTCACCTTTACCGAATTCTCTTCCAGTTCATAAAAATCTACCTGAGCATCTTTATCGGCATCAATTTCCACAACCTGTGTTACTACAAACTGTACATCATCAACTGTATGATCACAGGCAAGCAACTTAATTTGTGCGTTTTTTTCCGCGATAATAAGGATGCGGCGGTTTACGTTCAAATCAACACTGCCCCGAAGAATATTGATTAATTGAAGCGGTGTTTCAACTATTACGTTTTCGGGGACATAGATTACAAAACCATCTTGGGCAAACATTGTGTTGTAAGCCACCACGCCATTGTCGGAATAATCCGCTATTTTCGCATAATGTTTGTCGAAAATATCGGGATGGATTTCAGAGAATTCTTGTAAACTTCCAACAAAAACACCTTTTGGTAAAGGTCCTTGCTGCTGTCCGTTGGTATAAAACCGATCGTTTATTAAAAAATAGAGGTTAGTGTTAAGATTAGGAACATCACACTTAAATGCCTCGTATGGATTAACAGGAATGGGGATATTTCGCAGGTTCAAGCCTAAATTGCCATCGAATGCACGGGAAATATCGGTATGTTTGTAATCTTCTAATTTTGAAGTGGGAAAACCGGATTTATTGAACGCTTCAAAAGCAACATCGCGATGACGATTTAATCCGGCAGCGGAATTCGCATCGATTTCACTTCTGTATTCGTTGAATAGATCGATATATTGTTGTTCAATCATTATTTTTTTAGTTTCGAGTTACGGGTTACGGGTTATGCGTTTACCAACCAGTCATACCCTTTATCTTCAAGTTCGTGAGCCAACTCAGGGCCTCCGGTTTTGATGATTTTACCGTTGTAAAGAACGTGAACTACATCAGGTTCGATATAATCGAGAAGTCTTTGATAGTGAGTAATAACAATAGATGCTTTTTTGGGTGTGTGCAAAGCATTTACGCCGGCTGCAACAACTCGCAAGGCATCGATATCTAGGCCGGAGTCGGTTTCGTCGAGTATCGACAGGGTTGGATCGAGCATAGCCATTTGGAAAATTTCGTTTTTCTTCTTTTCACCTCCCGAAAATCCTTCGTTTACTGAGCGACTTACCAATTGGCTGTCCATGCCCAACAACTCGCGCTTATCGCGCATTAGTTTCAGAAAGTTAGATGCCGATATTTGTTCTTCGCCTCTGTATTTGCGCTGTTCGTTTAAAGCGGCACGCATAAAATTCACCATGCTTACGCCGGGAATTTCAATGGGATATTGAAAACTGAGGAAAATTCCCTCCTTGGCGCGATCGGCAGGATCCATATCGAGTAACTCTTTTTCTTTGAAAAGAATACTTCCACGTGTTACTTCAAATTTTGGATTTCCGACAAGTACCGAAGCCAACGTGCTTTTTCCCGATCCGTTAGGACCCATAATGGCGTGAATTTCACCTTCGTTAACTTCCAGATTGATACCTTTTAGGATTTCTTTATTCTCTACAGTTGCGTGTAGATTTTTGATTTTTAATAAATTAGCCATATATAAAATATTGAAAGAGTGGCGACAATCAATTGTGCCACTACGTATTCTTTAATTGTGGTTTTTATTTCTATTTAAAGTTGCTATGTGAATAACAATTTTTTTCACTAATTGTTTGATAATTTATGGAACAAGAAAATTTCACCTTCTTTTTGATCTCGATTCTTCTTCCATTTTATCAGCTAACTTGTCCTCTTGTTCCTCCAAAGCATTATTTTCTGTAATAATGCTGTCGGCTTCTTTTATTTTTTTGAAAAGTTCTGAAGCGAAAACAAATTCATTCAACTTTTCATTTTGGGCGTCCATTATTTTGTCTTTCGAACCCTGCCATTCTAAAATGCCTTCGTTCAGGAAAATAATATTATCACCAATATTCATTACCGAGTTCATATCGTGCGATACAACGATGGATGTTATACCGAAATCATCCGTAATATCCGAAATCAGTTCGTCGATGAGTTGTGCCGTTTTCGGATCCAGTCCCGAGTTTGGTTCATCGCAAAACAGATATTTGGGGTTTAGAGCAATGGCTCGGGCAATGGCTGCACGTTTCATCATTCCGCCCGATATTTCGGATGGATAAAGATCGGTAGCATGTGAAAGATTTACTCTTTCAAGACAAAATTCGGCGCGTTTTCTTCGTTCACGCACATTCATTCGGGAGAACATATCCAATGGAAACATCACATTTTCGAGCACCGTTTTTGAATCGAACAAAGCCGAACCCTGAAATAGCATCCCCATATCGCGACGCAGGCGTTTCATTTCCCTGGCTTTCATCTCGATAATATTGCGACCGTCGTACCTGATTTCTCCGGCAGTTGGTTGTATTAAACCGATAAGACATTTCAAAAAAACTGTTTTGCCCGAACCGCTTTTCCCGATAATCATATTTACGGCTCCCTTTTTAAAGGAAGTCGTAATATCATCGAGAACAATTCTGCCTTCGAATTCTTTTATTAAATTTCTTACCTGTATCATATACAATTCAGACTAAAAGATTTTTAAGACTGTACAGACGCGATGCATTGTGTCTGTACACCAAGACACTCGTCATCCGTCATTCTTACCCCATAACCAATTGAGTGAAAACTAAATCAGCAGCTAATATCAAGACGTTATTGATGACAACGGAATCGGTACTTGCCTTTCCCACTTCAAGAGATCCACCCTTGGCATGATATCCAAAATATGCTGAAACCGAAGCAATTATAAAACCATAAATCATTGATTTTATAATAGAGGTCCAAACAAAACTCTCCCGAAAGAAAAACTGAATACCGTATATATAGGTGGAAACCGGTGGAGTGCCCGTGAAAAGACAAATTATATATCCACCAAACATTCCCAAAAACATGCTTAATGCAACCAATATGGGCATAAAAAATACAAATGCCGATATCTTGGGCATAATGAGATAATTAGCAGAGTTTATGCCCATAATATCCAGCGCATCAATTTGTTCGGTGACACGCATGGTGCCGATTTCCGAAGCAATGTTGGAACCCACTTTCCCCGATAAAATCAAACACATGATGGTAGAAGAAAATTCCAATAAAATGATTTCTCTAGAAACTACTCCCACCGTAAAGCGCGGCAGCAATGGAGAAGCGATGTTTATGGCAATCTGCATCACAATAACCGCACCGATAAAGAAAGAGATAATCATTACGAGCCAAATAGAGTTGACACCCAACTTGTAAACCTCTTTCGAAAATTCTTTAAAAAATTCTCGAATTCGATCGGGTGGCGCCATCACTCTTCGCATGAGCTCGACATACTGACCAACGCTCTCCAAGGAACTTACAATGCTCATTTATTAGGGATTTATAAGATGTGCAAAGATAACCAATGTTTTTTATTTTGATGATTTACACAGTAAAACAATTGTGAAAAATAATTGCATTATCTTTGTCGGATGTACGAATACGACGATAAAGAGCTTGGAAAGATAATTGTAAAACCCAACATACGGGCAAAAAGAATCATTGCCCGAAGAAAAGGGGAGTGCATTCAGTTGACAGTGCCTTTGGGATTTAAACTGAAAAGCTTGGCATCGATTTTGGACGAAATGCGTCCCCGTTTATCGAAGCTGAATTTTGTAAAAAATCAACTGATTACAGAAGAATCCATCCTGGAAACATTCTCATTTACGGCAAGATTATCGAGAACGCATTTGGTGGAAAACGTGAAAATGAGATTGAAAAACGGGGATTTAACCGTTTTCATTCCCTCGGATTTCGATTTGGATAACACCGATTCTCAACACGTTGTTAAAGAGATGATCCGGCACGCGCTGCGTCACGAAGCCAAAAAAATATTACCGAAAAAAACACAAGAGTTTGCACAAAAACTTAATTTGCACGTTGCGGATGTAAAAATAAACAAAAGCATATCGCGCTGGGGAAGTTGTTCGCGGAAGAAAAGCATCAATTTTTCGCTGTATCTCTTGTTATTACCCGAAAAATATATCGATTATGTGGTTCTTCACGAGCTGGCTCACACAATTGAATTGAATCACAGCGAGAAATTCTGGAAATTGCTCGATAATTTTTGTGGAGAAAATGCAAAAGCGATCAGCCAATCGCTAAGAAAACACAAGTCAACGGCGTATGAATTGTTGAAACCCTGAATTATAGTAGAGACGTCATACCATGGCGTCTCTATGGTGATACCGGACATGAATAAATCAGAGACGCCATGGTGTAACATCTCTGCGAGGATGATGTGAATTTAGAGACGCCATGGTATGACGTCTCTACAGCTACGGCAGACACAAAAATTTAACCCAATTTGAATTGGACAGTATGAACACAATTCCCACCTCTTGAAAGAGAAATGAATTAATAATACTCATCTGTGAGCCAATTATATGGATTGTTTTCAATATATTCCGCTATTCGGTTCAATTCATTTTGGTCGCGTACAATTCGGTCGTGAAATCGTGTTTGCCATTTGAACGATATGCCGTTTTGGTTTGCGTAGCGTGTAACCGCCGATTTAAATCGCGATATAACGTGCGACAAACGACCGCATTGATCTGCAATGGATTGCATTTTTTCATTTTTTCTAATTGGTGTCTGTTGAATTTGTTCCGTTCCTGTAGAGACGTCATAATATGGCGTCTCTAATTTAACGTCATAATATGGCGTCTCTAATTTGACATCATTGTTTGGTGTTCTGGTAAAGACTCCACGGTGTGACGTCTCTACATTGGGCGTGTCAATAACCGGCGTTTCCACAATCACAATTAAATGTATATGATTCGGCATAACTACATACATTGGAACAATAATATCCGAATGCAGGTTTTGAATTTCCATCACACATTTATCCGCATATTTTCCTATTTCTGTCAATTGCATTTCGCCATTTGTTATTTTCCCGAAATAATATTCGCGTTCCGCAACACAAATGGTAATATAATAAACGCCTCCCGAATAATCGTGCCACGCGGCGCGCGCCGGAGGTATGCGGTATTTATTTTGAAATTTTTCGGTTAACATTGTTTTTTGTTCTTGTGATTATTGTCGCAGAAACTACAAATCCTTCAGCATTGCATCTTTCGATGATTCGTAAATGCTCATTCGCGTGTCCATCAAAGCATCCCAATGCCGTGCAAAATCGCCTTCCACATCTATCAGAAAATCTTCTGAACCTTCTTTATCTATTTGCTTTATCAAGTTGTTAACCGTCAGTAAATTAATATCCAAGGCAGGTTGATATGCCATAACGCGGTCATCTTCGGGTGCGGGAGTCGGTAAAATTATCTGTAGTTTGTGGAGTTCGTCAATAATATCGTTTGTCAGTTTGATGGGAATTTTGCATTTCATCGAAATCTGGTCTGCCGTTAATGGAGTTTCGCCGTCTGCAAATCGTCTTACAATTACCGATGTAATCATAATGGTAAAGAAATCACGAAAACGGCGGCTAATATTTTTAGTTTCTCTATCGAAAGAAAATTTTCGAACATTTTGTGCCGAAAATGATAATTCAGCGCCTATCAGTACTATAAACCACGACATCTGCACCCACAAAAGCAACAGCGGTATAGCCGCAAAAGCACCGTAAATGGCGTTGTACTTGGCTATCCATAATTGTCCGTTCAAGTAAACCATTTGAAAAAGCTGGATAGCAATACCGCCAACAATTCCCCCGATTAACGCGCTTGGCCATTTCACTTTCGTATTGGGCATAAACCGATACAAAAGCGTTAAAGTAATAATCATCACCAAAAACGGAAGAATATTCAGAACCTGAGTTACCACAGGATCAAGAATATAACTAAATTTATCAAATGGACCTGTAGATGCCTGAATAAGAGCCGTTAAACTGTAGTTGAGAATCGCAAAAATCGGTAAAACCAGAATGAGAGAGAAATAGTCAACCGCCCTTCGTTGGATGGATCGTTCTTTCTTTACACCCCATATCCGGTTAAAACTATTTTCAATATCAGAAAATAGCAGAATCACGGTATATAGCAACAAGATTATTCCAATTCCGGCAAAAACACCACCCTGAGCATGCTTCAATGAGTTGTTTACAAGTTTAATAAGTGTTTCAATGGTGAATGATGTGGTTTCTGTAATTGAAGCATCTGCGTTTAACGAATCCGGTTTTTGCACCGTGCTCACTATATTTATTTCCTGACTAGAATTTATCGTTTCTGATACATCAATGATGGTATCGGTTGTCATTTTTGATTCGGATAGAGTTGCTACAATTTCCTTGTCTTTGCTGTTGAAAAAGTCAAATATCTGGCTTTCGAGAATATTTTCGAACCCAAATCCTCGAGCAATAGCAAATAAAACCGCAAGCATTGGAACCAAAGATAAGATGGTGCGATAGGTTAATGACCGTGAACTGGCGCCAAGGTTCTGTTCCTGCACACCCCTAACGGTGAGCATGATGACTTTAAGAATGTTGTGAGAAACATTCTTTTTGTTAGAAAAATTTTCAGGATTTAATCGCCAAATATCATAAGTGAGAAAGTGAATCCATTCTTTTATTTTAAGCCTGATTCTTTCGATTAATCCCGGTTTATCCTCCTCTTCCTCCTTTGGAACTATTTTTCCTTTTTTCAGCATACAGTCAAAATAAAAAGCAGCCGGCCTGTAAGCCGGGTTCTGTGTTTTCGACGAATCGAAAATGTTTGTCATTTATCTACGAAACGATGTTACCACCGCTCTTTAGCGACCTACCCCTCGGCATTGGACGAGCAATCCTTAATTGCCGATATACATGGTCTTACAACCCATAAGGCGTACGGCACACCGTGTTGCCACGGCATCCGGTAAGCTCTTACCTTACCTTTTCACCCTTGTCCCTATAAACGGGACGGTTATTTTCTGTTACGCTACTCTGCCCTCGCGAACAGCTTCCCGTTAGGAAATATGGCGCTCTGTGTTGCCCGGACTTTCCTCCTCAAAATCCAATTCCAATAGCTATCAGAGTTGAATTTGCGACGACAAACCGGCCTGCTGCAACTGCAAAAGTAATACTAAATTAGCAATAAATCATTACGATAGCAGATTTTTTGATGTATAAGAGGAGTTAGTATAAAATTCAATAAAAAGTTTTTTAGTTTCGCAAAAAATAGTACCTTTGTACAAAACATAAAAGATTGAATAAAGGGGATTCCGGTCTGTAAAGCGATCGGAATTCTTTTTCTTTATTCTGTAATCTGTGTAAAACATTAAAAAATAGGAGAATTAGAATATGGCAATTACTTATATGACAGAAGAAGGTCTTCGAAAACTAAATGAAGAACTTGTGCATATGGAGTCCATACAAAGACCGGAAATATCGCGCCAGATTGCTGAGGCGCGAGATAAGGGCGATTTATCGGAAAATGCAGAATATGACGCGGCTAAAGAGGCGCAGGGAATTTTGGAAGGGAAGATTGCACAACTAAAAAGTTTGATCGCTACCGCCCGCATTATCGATGAAAGCGCTATCAGTACCGATGAAATTCAGATCATGAACAAGGTTACCATCAAAAATCTGAAAACGAAAAAAGATATGACTTATACACTTGTATCGGAGAGCGAAGCCGATTTGAAAAGCGGTAAAATTGCAGTAAATACACCTATTGCGCAAGGTTTGCTTGGCAAAAAAGTGGGTGATAAAGTGGATATTCAGGTTCCATCGGGGATGTTGAGTTTTGAAGTTTTAGATATTTCAATTTGATGAGCGTCGGGCAAAGGGCATAGAGCATAGGGTAGAAGTGAGGGTAAGAGTAAGTTGAAATTTAAATAATATGGCAACAATTTTTAGCAGAATCATAGCGGGAGAAATTCCATCGTACAAAATTGCAGAGAGCGAAAAGTTTTTTGCCTTTTTGGATATTAACCCGATGGCGAAAGGACACACGCTGGTTGTGCCTAAACAAGAAATCGATTATATCTTTGATCTTGACGACAGCTTATTGGCTGAAATGACTGTTTTTGCCAAAAAAGTTGCTGCCGCAATAAAAGCTGTAATCCCGTGCAATCGGGTAGGAGTTATGGTGCTTGGGCTGGAAGTGCCGCATGCACATATTCACTTGGTTCCTATACAAAAAGAAGGTGACATGAATTTGTCAAATCCGCGTGTGAAGCTTTCGAAAGAAGAGTTTGAAGAAATTGCCGAAAAAATAAGAACTAAAATAGAATAATCCGTCTGACTGACAGTGTCCGGCTTTTGACGGATGAGAGATTAAGCGATAATCGATGTTTTTCGGTTGTCGTTTTTTTGTTTTTTAGAAATACCTCCGACCAAAGTTTTTGCCACTCTGTGACATTTTAGATAGCGACAGGAGGTGTGAAATGCTTGTAGCGATATTAAGTGTTTTGTCAATTAACGGGCAAAGTTAGAATCAAGACAAGCTTTTATATTTTTCTGATTCTTACTCCTCTGACAAAATGATGTTCACCTTTTTCTAAAATTAAATCGGCACGAAAACGGGTAGGGAGAATATTTTGCTTCAAATTTGTTAGGTTTATTTCGTCCCAGACTTCGTTGGCAAACTTCATCAAATCTTCTTCTTTATACGATGCATATTGGTGAAAATAGGATTCAGTATTGGAGAAAGCTGTTTTCTGGAGTGTTTTGAAGCGATCGAGATACCACTGGCGTATATCTTTTTCGGCAGCATCAACATAAATAGAAAAATCGAAAAAATCGGACACGAAAACCCTACGACGCGGCTTTTTATCCAGTGATACTTGCAACACATTAATGCCTTCCACAATGAGAATATCGGGCTTTTCTATCCGTTGAATTTGGTCGGGAATAATATCGTAATATAAATGTGAATAAACAGGCGCTTCCAGCATTTCCCTTCCCGATTTTGCACCGGCCAAAAAAGCGAGAAGATTTTTGGCATCGTAACTTTCGGGAAACCCTTTTTTGTTTAAAATTCCACGTTTTTCGAGTTCAGCGTTCGGATATAAAAAACCATCGGTAGTAATTAGCTCCACTTTCGGTTTTTCGGGAAGCATAGACAATAATTTTTGTAGAACACGTGCTGTAGTGCTTTTGCCAACTGCCACGCTTCCGGCAATACCGATAATATAAGGGATTTTTTGACTGTGGTTTTTGAAAAACTCTTCCCGTTCGATATGTAAATTCCGATAATGCGTGATATGAATTTGCAGCAACCGGATGAGCGGAATGTAAATTTCCTCCACCTCTTTCATCGTAAGCGGTTCATTAAGCGCTTGTAACTGTGTTAGATCAATATCGGCGATTGGGAATTCGGGGTGGTCTTCAAGCACACTCCACTCTTTGCGAGTAAAACTCCGGAACGGCGAATAAGTAACATCATAAGGTTTAAAAATCATAGGAGATACAATTTTCTTGATGCAAAGATAAGACGGTTTTCTTTTATGAATCTTATTTTTATTGAAAAACTAGGTGTTAAATTTTCTTTTACCCAAATTGTTTTACTTTCCACTCTAAAGATATAGGTACTGGTATGCGCATAGCGCAAAAATAAACTACCCCTCGCCACAAGCGAAGGGTAGTGCATTTGTCATCCGACACCGACAGCCAACGATTAAAGCATCTCTACACTTCGTTTAATGAAATTACTCAAGGCTTCGCCTTTGAGCATTCCGTTGGAGAGCAGCGCCAAATCGATAATCTGTTTCAGTTTTGTATTCTCCAAAGCAAAAGCCGTTGCTTCTTCTTTCGATTTATCTTTGGTATCGCTCAAAAGTTGCTTCGCAATGGGGTGATCCATATTTAGAATTACCTGAAACATATTGGGCATCTCGCCATAAAATGCCATTCCGGGTTGCATGGCAGACATTTCTTTCATGCGTCGCGAAAATTCGTCTTGCGTTATTTGAACCGGACGAGTGGTTTCACCCAGCGATTTGAAATCGACATTGAACTCCGTTTTATCGATCTTTGGGAGTTGCGATTTAACCGCTTCAGTAAGGTTCTCTTTTTCTTTCTCCGACAACTCAACAGCGGTTTTTTCTTCTTTTTCGATAAGGTGCTCAACCGTATTGCTATCAACCCTCACAAAACGGGTTTTTTCCAGCTTTTGTTCCAAAAGTCCCACCCAATGAACGTCTAATTGTCCGTCCATTACCAAAACGTCGTAACCTTTTTCTTTGGCAGAATCTATAAACGAGTACTGTTCATCTTGGTTGTTGGCGTACAGATAAATCAATGTGCCATCCTTATCGGTTTGGTCGCTTTCGATAAGCGTTTTGTATTCTTCGAATGTGAAATATTTTCCATCTGTGTTTTTGAGCAACGCAAATTTGGCAGCACGGTCGTAAAACCGTTCTTCGGTAAGCATTCCGTATTCGACAAATATTTTCAGGCTATCCCATTTTTCTTCAAGTTGAGTACGTTCTTTTTTGAAAATTTCTTCGAGTTTATCTGCCACTTTTTTGGTAATGTGGTTCGATATTTTCTTTACGTTATTGTCGCTTTGCAAGTATGAGCGCGAAACGTTGAGCGGAATATCGGGCGAATCGAGTACACCGTGAAGTAATGTCAAAAACTCAGGAACAATTCCTTCTACCGAATCGGTAACAAAAACCTGATTGCTGTACAACTGAATCTTATTGCGCTGTAACTCAATGTTACTTTTGATTTTTGGGAAATAAAGGATTCCTGTTAGGTTAAACGGATAATCAACGTTTAAATGAATCCAGAAAAGCGGTTCATCCATACTCATCGGATAGAGTTTGCGATAAAACTCCCGATAATCCTCGTCTTTTAATCCGGCAGGTTTTTGCTTCCACAACGGATTTACATCATTGATAACATTATCTTCTTCGGTGTCGATGTACTTTCCGTCTTTCCACTCCTGTTTTTTACCAAAAACAACAGGTACCGGCAAAAACTTACAGTATTTATTGAGAAGCGATTCTATTTTGTGATTTTCTAAAAACTCTTCGTTTTCTTCGTCTATATATAGAATAATGTCGGTTCCACGATCGTTTTTGTCGGATTCTTCCATTTTATATGCCGGGTCGCCCTCGCACGACCATTTTACAGCCGGTTCGTCTTTGTGCGATTTGGTAACAATTTCCACTTTTTTTGCCACCATAAACGTAGAATAAAAACCGAGCCCAAAATGTCCGATAATGGCATTGGCATTGTCTTTATACTGATCGAGAAAATCGTTTGCCGATGAAAGCGCTATCTGATTGATGTATTTATCCACTTCGTCGGCTGTCATGCCAATTCCACGATCGGAAATAGCTAAAGTTTTGGCATTCTTATCTATCGATATTTTGACGGATAAATCGCCCAATTCTCCTTTAAATTCGCCCACATCCGATAATGTTTTCAGTTTCTGTGTGGCATCCACCGCGTTTGAAATAACTTCACGAAGAAAAATTTCGTGATCACTATAAAGAAATTTCTTGATGATGGGGAAAATATTTCCGGTTGTTACCCCAATTTGTCCTTCTTTTATCATAATATATTGTGTTTATTTTAGAAACTGTTTTGAATTTTTTCAGACAATGTTTTTTACTCCTTCAATTTGTTTGCAAATAGTATGCCATGTGAAAATCTTTTGCCAAAGTTACAACTTTGACAAAGATTACTTCAAAGGAAAATTGTTACAAGATTATTGCGTTTTTAAATTATTCAAATTATTCTATAAATATTATTTATAGGCTATGTGTAGAAAAAATCCACACGCAGATATTAGATAACTATTTGATTATTATGCATGTGCTGGTTTGTTGTGAGTTTATTAACACTAATTAATTGTTTTTGAAATAAAAAAATGTGAAATGAGCGAATTATGTTGTTATATTTGCAAAAGACAAAGCGACATGTCTGAATTATTTAGAAAATAAAATTAAGCAGGGTCGTTAACACAACTAAAAAAAATTAAAAGCTATGAAGTCAAAAAGTTCTTTCGAAAACAGATTACTGGGTTTGCAGGATAATATGTTTAACTTCGCGCTAACATTAACCGCAGATCGGGAAGATGCAAAAGATCTTTTGCAAGAAACAACTCTCCGTGTTTTAGATAACAGGGAAAAATATTACGAAAATGTAAACTTCAAAGGATGGGTTTTTACCATTATGCACAACATTTTTGTGAATAATTACCGTAAAATTGTTAGAAGCCAAACAATTATCGATAAAACAGAAAACTTATATCACTTGAATCTTCCGCAAGATTCTGGTTTCAATACACCCGACGGAGCTTACACCATAAAAGAAATAAACAAGGCAATTGCCAGCTTCACCGATGAATATAAAGTTCCTTTCTCAATGCACGTTTCAGGATATAAATACGAAGAAATTGCACAACATTTGGGACTTCCTATCGGAACAGTAAAAAGCCGAATTTTCTTTGCTCGCAAGCGTTTGCAGGAAATGCTGAAAGATTTTAGATATTATACGGAATAAAATAAAAGAACAGTTAAAAACCCTTTGGATGAACTCCAAAGGGTTTTTTGTTGTTATAAACTTTTGTGCAGAGATGCACGACTTTTACTCATAAAAATACTTGTTAATGGAAATTGTTTGGTTATTAGTTTCTCTTGCAATCCTTTATTTTGGAGCCGAATGGCTTGTGTCCGGTGCATCATCGTTCGCTGCCAGATTGGGCGTTAGTCCGCTGATTATTGGGTTGACTATTGTATCCATGGGAACCAGCGCTCCCGAATTGGTTGTGAGTGTAAAGGCTGCAATGAGCGGTCAGAGCGCTTTGTCGATAGGAAACGTCTTAGGCTCAAATTTATTCAATATCGGAATAATTTTGGGAATTTCGGCTCTTATTTATCCTCTGGCAGTTAAAAGACAGTTGTTGAAATTTGATGTGCCGGTGATGGTTGTCACGTCGCTGCTCTTCATGGTTTTATTTATAGATGGAAAAATTACTTTTTTTGAAGCTTTCATCTTTGTATTTCTTTTTGTGGCTTACATGGCATATCTTTTTGTTACTTCAATAAGAGATAAAAGTAAAGGAAAAGCTACGGATGAGGAGGAGACAATTAAATTATACAAACATTGGATAATTGATGTTTCGCTAATCGCAATTGGACTTGTGGGGTTGGTTTATGGGTCTAATCTTCTGGTGGATAATGCCATAATTATAGCACAAAAATTGGGTATGTCCGAGGCGTTAATTGGTTTGACCATTGTTGCCGCAGGCACCAGTATGCCGGAATTGGCAACATCGGTGGTGGCAGCCATGAAAAAGCGGTCGGATATTGCGATAGGAAATGTTGTTGGTTCCAATATTTTCAATCTTTTGTTGATTTTGGGTGTTGCCGGACTTATTTATCCGATTGAAACTCCCGATATTAATATTGTTGATAGTTTATTTGTTGTAGGAGTTAGTGCTTTACTGTGGTTTTTTATGAAAATAGGTACCCGGATAAGACGTTGGCAAGGAGTAATTTTTCTTGGGGTTTATCTGGTGTATTTCTTTATTAAGTTTGGGGCAGTGTAATAAAAATCCGTTCGACCGATTATTGGTCTGACGGACTGAAAAAAAAGAGACGCATTCGATGCGTCTCTACTTCATTTATCTTTTTCTGCCGGAGTAGAAAAATCTTTCGGATTTTTTACTTTTTCTTTCAACAGCGCAAAATCCAACACTTGTTTCACATCTTCCACATAGTGGAAATTCAATCCTGCAACGTATTCGGGTTTGATTTCGAGAATATCTTTTTCGTTTTCTTTGCAAAGGATAATATCGGTAATTCCCGCACGTTTGGCAGCCAATATTTTCTCCCGAATTCCGCCAACCGGAAGCACTTTTCCGCGAAGCGTTATTTCTCCTGTCATAGCTAGATTTTTACGTACTTTTCGTTGTGTGTAGGCTGAAGCCAATGAAGTTATCATCGTGATTCCTGCCGATGGTCCGTCTTTGGGCATTGCTCCTTCGGGAACGTGAACGTGCGTGTTCCAGTTCTCGAAAACATCGGGATTGATATCTAATAAATCGGCATTGGCGTGTATATATTCCATCGCCAGCATAGCCGATTCTTTCATTACATCGCCCAAGTTTCCGGTGAGTGTGAGTTTTGAACCTTTTCCACGACTCAGCGAACTTTCTACGAAAAGAATTTCTCCACCAACGGCTGTCCAAGCCAGTCCGGTAACCACACCGGCATAATCGTTGCCCTGATAACGGTCTTTGCTGTATTCTTCAATACCGAGATATTCGCTCACATCGGCAGGTTTCAGCGCTTTGGGATAATCTTCGTTTCCGGCAATTTTTCGAGCGATTTTTCGGGCTACTTTTGCGATTTTCTTGTCTAATTCTCTTACGCCGGATTCGCGGGTGTAATCTTCAATTATTTTCAACAAAGCGGGTTTCGAAATGCTGAAATCTTTTTTCTCTATACCGTGATTTTCGAGCTGTTTGGGAACCAAATGCCGGTAGGCAATCTCTATTTTCTCGTCGCTGATGTAACCGCCAACGTTTATCAACTCCATTCTGTCTAAAAGAGGTTGGGGAATGGAGTTCAGGTTGTTTGCCGTGGCAATGAACATCACTTTGGAGAGGTCGTAATCGATGGAAAGGAAATTATCGTGAAAGGTTGAGTTTTGTTCGGGATCAAGCACTTCGAGCAATGCCGATGCGGGATCGCCGCGAAAATCGTTACCTACTTTATCAATTTCATCCAGCACGAAAACCGGATTAGAACTTCCCACTTTTTGAATATTCTGAATAATTCTTCCCGGAATAGCGCCGATATAAGTACGGCGATGTCCGCGAATTTCTGCTTCGTCGTGCAAACCGCCCAGCGAAACACGAACATATTTCCGGTTCAATGCTTCGGCAACCGATTTGCCGAGCGATGTTTTTCCAACTCCCGGAGGACCGTAAAGACACAAAATCGGAGATTTTAAATCGCCTTTCAACTTCAACACTGCCAGGTGTTCAATGATGCGCTCTTTCACTTTTTCCATTCCAAAGTGGTCGCGGTCGAGAATTCTTTGCGCATTCTTTAAATTGAAACTGTCTTTGGTGTATTCGTTCCAGGGCAACTCTACGATAGTTTCCAAGTATCCAAACTGAACTGAATAGTCGGGCGACTGCGGATGCAATCTTTCTAATTTTGCCAACTCCTTTTCGAATGTTTCGGCTACTTCCTTACTCCATTTTTTGGTTTTTCCTTTTTTGCGGAATTCCCCAATTTCTATCTGTTGCGTGTTACCGCCAAGCTCTTCCTGAATGGTTTTTATTTGCTGTTGTAAGAAATATTCTTTCTGCTGCTGATTGAGATCTTCGCGGGTTTTCATCTGGATATTCATTTTCAGTTCCAGCACTTGCGTTTCACGATTGAGAATCATCAACAGCCTGTATGCTTGTTCTTTTTCATCACTAATGCTCAGCAATTCCTGCTTTTCCCGATTCTCGATCGGCAAGTTGGTGGCACTGTAACTCACCAGCATATCGGTAAACGATTCGTGATTGATGGTTTGCAGCAACTCTCTGGGCGGCTCGCCGAGAATGTGTAGCATGTGATTCATAGAATCGCGGATGGAATCGAGGATAGCTTTGAATTCTTTGTCGTCTTTCTCCGCTTTTTTCGATTCTAAAATCTTATAGCTTGCTGTAAAGAATGGTTCGGTTTGTGTGAACTCCGTCCATTCGAACCGTTTTTTTGCCTGAACAATAATGCTCAGATTATTTTTATCGAGTTCAATCACACGAAGCACTTCGGCAATAACTCCTATTTGGTACAAATCTTCTTTTTCGGGCTCTTCAATATTGTTGTCTTTTTGGCAGACCAAACCGATATACCGATGTTTTTTACCCAACGCTCGAACTAATTTGAGCGATTTGCTCCGTCCAACGGAGATAGGAAGTCCGCTTCCCGGAAAAACGATTGTATTACGCAATGGCAATATCGGAAGGCTTTCTTTTAAAAAACTTTCGTCGATTTCTTGACTACCGTCTAAAAAATCTCCGGCAATGAACGATATGACATTACTATCACTCTCTTCCGATCTTAACATTGATAATTTATTTTGAAACATATTTTCTATTTGGCTTTTAGCAGATAGCAATTGGCGATTGGCTTTTCGTTGAATTATTGAAGCCGAGAGCCAATATTTTACATTCTGATTTTAATATTATACTTCCCTGCCAACAGCTAATAGCCAAAAGCCAACAGCTATTTATCAGAAAAGTATTAATTTTGTTTTGGCAAATGTGTTTATTATATACCAAATTCCGTGCCAAATATTAATGGGTCTTGTTTATGGCGAATAAATTTTTCAAGTTCAAACAATTTACTGTTTTTCACGACAAATGTGCCATGAAAGTGGGCACCGATGGAGTATTGCTTGGCGCATGGACGAATATTGATAATTGCCAATCGATTTTAGATGTGGGAACAGGATCGGGATTAATTGCCTTAATGGCTGCGCAGCGAAACAATTTCGCTAAAATAACAGCCATCGAAATCGATACGGATGCGGCAGTACAAGCTCGGGAAAATGTTGAGAATTCGCCTTTTAAAGACAGAATTACGATATTTTCAACATCGTTTCAGGATTTTGCTTCTTCTTACGCAGAAAAATTTGATTTAATAGTTTCCAATCCGCCGTTTTTTGCTAATTCTTTGCCATCGGCCGACTTAAAAAGAACCGATGCCCGCCATACCGGTTCACTTACTTTGAATGAACTTTTTGAACTGAGTAAAAGACTCTTAAACAATACCGGAGTTTTGTCTTTGATATATCCGTTTTCGGAACGGGAAAATATAATATCTGTTGCTGAAAAGGAGAAGTTGTATTTATCGCGTGAAACAGTTGTGTATCCTACTGTTTCAAGTTCTTCGAAAAGAATTTTATTGGAATTCAGCGTCAACAAACCTGAAAATATTTTCATAAATCAACTCGTTATCGAAACAAATCGTCATATTTATTCCCCTGAATTTGGTGAATTGACAAAGGATTTCTATCTTTATTTGTGAGAAAAAAATAAAAAAATATGTATATAAAAAAACTATCTACAACTGTTTTATTTGCTTTGTTATCGTTGCTCTCAGTACAAGCTGTGGATACAATTCAAGTAAAACAGACACAAATTCCCATTTTAATTGATCGTGTTGATAATGTCCTTTTTTATATCAGAATTGATGCTAAAGAAGCCAAAGAACTTAATGAGTTGAAATTGAAATTCGGCAAAGATGTGAATCTCAACGAAATCCAATCGGTGAAATTGTATTACGGTGGCACCGAAGCGATTCAACGGAAAGAACAAACTTTTTACGCTCCCGTTCAATACGTATCCGGATTTACGGTTGGTAAAACGCGCGAAGCTAATCCATCGTATTCGGTGAAAATTGTGGAGCAAAAGTCTCCCAAAAACGACGTTGTATTTTCAGCAAATCGTCATCTTTTTCCAGGGATAAATTATTTTTGGATTAGCTTGCAGATGAAGCCGAGCACATCGTTGTTGTCTAAAATTGATGTTGAACTGGTATCCGGAAAACTCGACATGAGAAATGCTCCTCTTGCGTTTGCCGATAAATCCGAAATACATCGTATGGGAATCGGCGTTCGTCAGGCGGGAGATGATGGCGTTGCGGCGTATCGCATTCCCGGATTAGTAACGAGCAACAAAGGAGCATTATTGGGCGTTTACGATGTTCGTTATAACAGCAGTGTAGATTTGCAGGAACATATTGATGTTGGGTTGAGCCGCAGTACCGATAAAGGACAGACTTGGGAGAAAATGCGTATCCCGATGGCTTTCGGTGAATATGGCGGACTGCCCAAAGCGCAGAATGGAGTGGGAGATCCGGCAATTTTAGTGGATAAAAAAACCGGAACTATTTGGATTGCTGCTTTGTGGACACACGGTATGGGAAATTATCGTGCGTGGCATAACTCGCAAGCCGGAATGGATGTTGAACAAACCGGACAGTTGGTTTTGACAAAAAGCACGGATGACGGCAAAACATGGTCGGAACCCATAAATATTACATCGCAAGTGAAAGATCCGCCGTGGCATTTGTTGCTGCAAGGTCCGGGAATGGGAATTACGATGGAGGACGGCACGTTGGTTTTTCCTATTCAGTATATCGATTCCACCCGAATCCCGAATGCCGGAATTATGTACAGTAAAGACAGCGGTAAAACCTGGAAAATTCATAATCATGCCCGCACCAACACCACCGAAGCTCAGGTAGCGGAGGTTGAATCCGGTGTTTTGATGCTCAATATGCGCGATAATCGTGGAGGAAGCCGCGCTGTTTCTATTACTAAAGATTTAGGAAAAACGTGGACAGAACATCCATCAAACCGAAGTGTTTTGCAGGAATCGGTTTGTATGGCAAGCCTGATAAAAGTGGAAGCCAAAGATAATGTTTTGGGAAAGGATATTTTATTGTTTTCCAATCCCAATACAACAGAAGGTAGGCATCACATTACCATAAAAGCGAGTTTGGACGGCGGATTGTCTTTCCCAAAAGAGTATCAGGTGTTGCTGGATGAAGACTCGGGTTGGGGATATTCCTGCCTGACGATGATTGACCGTGAAACTGTTGGGATTCTTTATGAAAGTAGTGTGGCGCACATGACTTTTCAGGCGGTGAAACTGAGAGATATTATTATCAGTAAATTTTAATTAAAATACTTACATCGAACTCACATTAAATGGCTATTTGTAATCCTGCACGTAGATTCATAATACCGTTTTGTCCATAAAACTGTGTTATTGTATACTGCCATGCAGGATCGTTTTTATCCATTTTTATCCATTCAAAATTATTAGTCATGGTTCGACTCCACGTTTGAGATGTTTTGAATGCCCCGCTAACATTCAGTGTCGGGCTTATCAGTAAGCGCGGACTGGGGTTGTTGGGCGTGATAAAATCAATTACTACAAAAACCCCTTCTTTTGGAAATAGAACTGGCTCATGGAGTTTTACTATTTCTTTTCCTTTGTAAATTTTGGTGGAGTTATTGATAACTCTTTTCTCCAACAAAGAGGCGTCGCTTGGCGCACCGTTTGCATCAGGCAATCGCAAATCGAAGCGAATGTTGCATCTGGCGGAAGGATATTTTTCACTTTTTATAAGATTATCTTCCAAGTACGAAATAATGGATGTTATATATGGTTGAGATATCCATGTGCTATCATAGGGTATAAACAATGCGAAATTGGTATTTGGGAACGCTATTAATCCGTTGCTCCCCTTTTTTTGCAAATATCCTATTTCTTTTCTTTTGGAAGAGACATTCGTTATAACAACTTCGGGTAAGATATTAGGTGCAGGTGTTAAAATGACCGTTTCATCGTGATTTACCCATTTTAAATCTAACTTTTTTGGGTGATAGGCAATTTGAGAAATAAAAACTTGCTGAACTGTGTCAGGAATAAGCGCTTGCCCGTTTTCATCGGCATAAATTCCATTTTGTTTGTCCACGAATTGTATTGCTGCAAATGAAACAGCTTCGTGTGTTAAACTGTCTTTTATAAAGATAACTTTGTGCTGACCGAAAACAGTAAGAGCGAAAAATAGAGATAAAAGTGTAAGATTTCTTTTCATAGAGTATTGATGTTCAAATAAAATACAACGCAAAGGTAATTAAATAACAATTAACTTTGACAAAGTTTTGTATAGCTTCTTCATTCACGAGATGACTGGGAGTCGCTCCGTGAAAACTGAAAAAACGAGAACTTTCAAACAAGTTCTCGTTTTTGGTTAGAATTTAATCTAAAAGTAGAGTGTTTATATTAGTCTCCGGAGCTTATTTTTCCGATTCCACTTTTGTTCAATGCCTTAATGTTAGGATTGCCATAATATGTAATACTTCCTACGCCTGAGCCCGAGAGTTCAATATTTTTGGAAGCGTAGCATTTGATACTTCCTACACCTGATAATTTCACAATAACATCTTCGGCTATATATTCCCGGGTGTCGATATTTCCTACGCCGTCCGATTTGTATTCCGCAAATTGTCCTTTGCCTTTTAGGCGTGTATTTCCCACACCATCCGAATCAATTGTTAGTTGGCGACATTCGAGTTGCGAAGCCGAAATATTTCCCACGCCATCGGATTTGATATATAAATTATCGGTTTTTACAACTCCGTTAAGTGTAATGTTTCCTACACCGTCCGACTCTATTCGGTTGAGATTGGGTGAGCTTATTTTTACCACAAGTCGGGTTGCTTTTCGATTTCCGAAAATTCTTTTCAGGTTTTTCTTTTTCGATAATTTTAGTGTGTTGTTTTCAACCTTAATGATGAGGTTATTAACCATTTCTTCTTCTCCTTCCGCGGATACACTTGTTGTGGATGATTGGGTGAAAATAACATTGCCCACTATATCTGCACTAATGGCATTGAACGATGAAATGTCATAGTTTCGAGATATTGTTTTTTTACTTTGTGCGCAAGCTGTTACACTTAGTGTCAACAGAAAAATTGTTGTACTTAGAATAAAAGTTTTAGTTTTCATAATTATTAAATGTTTAATGTTTGAAGTTTATCGGTGAATTGTTTATCAGTCTAAAAGTCTATTGTCTTTGCTCTTTTATCTATTTGTTAGACGTTGGCTGCTTTGATTCGGTTACAAAAAATCAGTTTTTTAACAATTCCAAAATTTTCAGGCGAAAAGCGTATTCGTATTTTGCTTGTGCCTGATCGGATAGTGTTTGTGTGAGATTACTTTTTGCTTGAAAAAGCTCGTAAGCGTTGGCACGTCCGTTATCGAATTTCTCTTGTGCAAAACGGAATGCCTCTTGTCCCGATATTTCCGATTTTTGTGTAGCTTTCCATTTACTTTGAGCGCCTACGGCGTTGTGATACGCTTGTTCAATGCGTTTGCGAAGATCGATTTTCACTTTGTCTATTTCCAATTGGTTGTTAGCAACGGCAAGTTGTGCCGAACGGATACTATTTCTTGTTTGAAACTTATTGAAAATAGGAATTCGTAAACTAAAACCAAGTGAATTGCTCATGTTATTTCTGAATTGTTGATCAAAAGGATCATTAGGGCGTCCGCTCATTTTGTAATATCCGGTTCCGAGATTCATTCCAAAGGAGAGCGAAGGATAAAGTTGCGATTTTGCCATCAAAACTTCTTTTTTGCTGCTTTGCAGGCGATATTCAGTGGCCTTTATTTCGGGACGTGCAAGTAGTGCGTTTTGATAAATATCGGATGTGGAGAGTAAAACTCCTTCGTTGATAATAGATTCTATTGGTGGAGTTACAACATCGAAATTCGAAAAATCATCCAACTCCATAATTTGAGCCAAATCAAGTAATGCCAGTTTCAGATTGCTTCCTGCCTGAACCTTGTTTTGTTCTTCGCGTGCACGTTGAGCTTCTAATTCGTAGATTTCGCCTTGTGCCATTTTCCCACTCTGTATCAGTTCTTTGCGGCGCAGTAGGTTAGAGTCTGTCAACTGGATTTGTTCGTTGGAAATCCGAAACAGCTCTTTTTGTAGCAACACTTGCAGAAAAGCTGTAGCAACACTTATTTCGATGTCGTCTTTAAATTTTTCCAGATCGGCTTCGGCGGCGTTTAAGTCAGCACGTTTAGCATCTATATTGTGTTTCATTCGCAATCCATCGAATAATGTAATATCTGCACCAATTCCGAGTGACATTTGCGATGAATTTGTGTTTTGATAAGTGTTATCGAGCCCGATAGACCGACCGAAAACAAAGTTTTGTCCTGCCGACGCGTTTATGCTGGGTAAAAGATCGTTTTTGGCCTGTGAATAAGCGATTTCTCGTTGAGCTTTATTTAATTCCTGCTGCTTAATATTCCTGTTGTTTTGCAAAGCGATATTAATGCACTCGTCGAGTGTATATTGCTGGGCCATTCCGGTGAGGGAAAAAGCGCAAAATAATGCAATGATGGTAGTTTTCATTATTTATATTGTTCTTTATTTCTTGGTTTTTTGGAGACGCAAAGCATTGCGTCTCTACGTTTGTTTTTTCAGAGACGCGGCATACCACGTCTCTACAAAGGGCTGTTTTTCTTTACTTCCGTCTCCCGTCTTCGGACTTCGGACTTCCGTCTTCTTTATTTTTTCTTTTCAATTATTTCGTTTCCCCGAACTCTATCTTTCAGCTTCAAGCCATCCACAATTTCGATGTTGATTCCATCGGAAAGGCCTACTTTCACGTTTTTACGATCAAACTCCTGCGGTTTTTCGTTCTTTACGGTATAAACAAATGCCGAATCGTTACTGAATTCAATACAGCTTTCGGGAATAGAAAGCACGCTGTCGCGACGGTCGAGAATAATGTCGGCATTGGCACTGTATCCTGCACGGATAAACACATCGGTTGGCATTACCATGGCAGCTTTCATCTCAAAAAGGATGGCACCGCTTTCTTCCACGCCTTTGGGCGAAACATATTCCAGTTTTGCGGAAATTTTCTTGTCCTGAATGGCACCGATGGTGATTTCCATAGGCATATCCACAGAAAGTTTACCCACTTCGGTTTCATCAATTTTTCCCACGAAAAGCATATCGCTTAGGTTGGCAACGGATGCGATGGTAGTGCCATCGTTAAAATTGTTGGACTGAATTACCGAATTTCCAACTTTGATGGGAATATCCAGAATGGTTCCGCTTACTGTTGATCGAACCAACGTATTACTGTATTTTGCCGAACTTTTGGTAATCCCCGTGCGAACAAGGCTAAGGTTATCACTTGCGGCACGAAGTTCTTCTTGATCATTTTTGTATTGAAGTTGTGCTTTTTCGAACTCTTCGCGCGAAATAACATTACTTTCGTACAGTTTGCGATCACGTTCGTAATTGCTTCGACTTTGGTCGGCAGCAAGTTGTGCGCGTGAAACACGAGATTCTGCTCCACTCAGGTTAACCATATCCGGTACTACTTGAATTTTAGCGATAATATCGCCTGCCTGAACGAGCTCTCCTGCTTCCTTGTACACCTCGGCAATAATACCCGACATTTGTGGCTTGATGAGAATTTCGTTTCGAGGTTGTACTTTTCCGGTTGCAACCGTTCGTTTTTCGATTTTGTGCATCGCTACGGATTCAATCTGATAGTTTTTTACTTTCGGACGTGATTTTTGATACAAAAACACGAATGTCCAGATGACTAATAGTCCTAAAAGAACCAATCCTGCGATTTTGAGTACTTTTTTCATTTTGAGTGTTTATTTTGATGTTTGTTACCCCTCCCCGACCTTCCCCACTAGGGAGGGAGCGATGGGTTATTAAAGTTTAGTGAAAAGATAAATCTTATTGATTAATTTCTAAATCGCTATTTTGAAATCGTAAATTGTTTTATTCCTCCCTTATCGCCTCAATCGGTTTTATCATCATAGCACGTTTTGCGGGAATAAAACCTGCCAAAGCACCTATAATTACTAAAATAATTAATGCGCTTACTGCCATTCCGAATCCGATTTGTGGATCTTTAAAAAACTGACCGCCTTGGCTTAATGCAATTCCTACAGCCGATAATAGGCCAACTCCCAGCACTATCCCGCCAATTCCCGCCAAAATAGTAAGTACCACGCTTTCCGTTAATATTTGTCCGATAATGTTTTGGGGAGTAGCTCCCAATGCGCGACGGATTCCGATTTCTTTGGTGCGTTCGCGAACGGTTACGAGCATAATGTTGCTCACGCCCATGGCTCCAGCAAAGAGTGTTCCCAGTCCTACAATCCAGATAAGCAAAGCAATACCGATTCCGAGATAAGTGAACATTTTGAATTGTTCTTCAATGTTCATGCTGAAAACGGCAGTTTTGTCTTCGGGCGAAATTTGGTGTTGCTGTTTTAATACATCGGTAATTTTATCCTGAATAACTTTTACCGAAATTCCCGAATTGGCTGTTGCCGCCAGAAAATGAATGATATTGCCCTGATTGAATGTTTGCTGCATGGTGCTAAACGGCAAAACTACAGTTCTGGCTGTATTTCCACCGATGCTGACACCCGATGTGCTGCGCGCAACTCCGATAATCTGAAAATAAATTCCGTTCACACGTATCTGTTTTCCCACAGGGTCTTCTCCTTTCTGAAAAAGTACTTCGTAGATTCGCTCGCCGATAACGCATACTTTTCTTTTTTCGGTAATATCTATGTCGTTCACATATCTGCCATAAATCATTTTGCTTTTTTCAATCAGGTCGTACTCGGGATAGCAGCCTTTTATCAAGTATGAGCCGCTTTTTTCGCCCCTGACTACATTTTTGTCAGTTCCACCGCCGCCGCTGAACAGTACGGGTGAGATATGCTGTAAGTCTTCCACTCTTTGACGAATAACAGGCAAATCACTGTTGGTCATATTCCAGTTACGTCCTTTTCGAAATCCTTTGTAGGATTCAGAAGTTGAACTTGACATGAAAAAAACAGAATTGGTTGCAAATCCTTCCACTTGCGACGATATCCCTTTCTCCAATGCATTTCCGGCGCCAACCATTAGCACCAGCATCAGCATTCCCCAGAAAACTCCGAAAGCGGTGAGAAAACTGCGAGATTTGTTACTGGTGATGGTTACCCATATTTCGTACCAGCGGTCGAGATCGAAAATACTTTTCATTGTTAGTTGCTTTGTGTTAGTTGTTTACTGCGTTCGCGGTAGAGAGCTTCGCTGTTAGTGGCTCGCTCCGTTAGTTGTTGGGTGTTTCTTTACCCTTGTTTATAAGATTTGTAACGGATCTAATGAACTTGTTGAGCTTTATCGTTAATGTTTCGTGTTCTTTGAATAAAAAAGTAAACATAGCTTCATCAATAAGTTCTCGATTCTTTGCCTTTTTCAAACAACTGTAGCTTTCAAGCAACGAACCGCGAGAAAAATAATAAAAGTTGCGTTGGTCTTTATAATAATATTTGCCAAATCCCTCACTTATATTTAAACTAACCGAGTCTACAGCTCTTACCCATTGTTTTCCCAGCGTGTCTTTATCAAAATAGTTCCACTTGATAACTGTATCGTAAACTTTATCTCCTAAAGTCATTGATTTCTGATAAATTTCTAAATCGTTTAGTTTCATACTCTTTATTTTTCAGTTAATTATTTGTCGTTTTTTTGTTCACTTATGCGAACGCAGTGAGCCACTAACAGCGTAGCTCTCTTACGCGAATAGAGAGCCACTAACGGCGAAGCCATCTTATTCTTGCCTCATTGCTTCAATCGGTTTAATTTTCACTGCTTTGCGAGCAGGCAGATATCCGGCAATAACTCCTGAGATAATGAGAACAACGGTGGCGAAAATGGCATATCCCGTATTTATCGTTGGATTTTTGAATATCGTCATTTGCATTTCACCGTCAGAGCCTTGAACACCGTTTCCTGACTGTTCCATCACAACGTTCATCAGCTCTGTTAAACCGATGCCTAATATCATTCCGATATATCCGAAAATTGCGGTAATTATGAGTGACTCCAAGATAATAGTTTTAAGAATAGATGCGGGTGGTGCACCGATTGCCTTTCTTATCCCGATTTCGCGTGTACGCTCTTTTACCGATACAAGCATAATATTGCTTACCCCCACAATACCGGCTATTAGAGTAAGAATGCCGATAATGCTGACAAAAATGGTAATTCCACCAAATATCTTTTGCGATTCAATGTATTCGGCTTGGGAGTTTTCTATCCAGAGTGCTTGTTTGTCTTCGGGATTGAAACTGAGGCTTCGGCCTAATATATTTCGTAGCGTTTCATCGAATTTATCGTTTTCTTCTTTAGTTTCCAATCCATCTACCGTAAATGTTATTTGCGAAAACTTATTGTCGGGTTTAAAAATTCCTTGTGCGGTTGTTAATGGGATATATGCCGATGCCCCTTCCCACTTTTCCGTTTTGGAGTTTATACCGATTACTTTAAACATCACGTTGCTTATCTTTACATATTCGCCCAGTGGAGACTTATTTTTGAAGAGTGTTTCTACTATTTTTTTATCGAGTACAATCACTTTGTTTGTGTTTTTTAGGTCCAGTTGATTGATGAATCGTCCGTTATTTGGGTGAATAATAATTCCTTCTATGTGGAAAAAATCGGGAACCACGCCTTTAATGGTATAGTTATTATATTCTGCCCCGTAAGTAATGGGTTTGTTGGTGTTGACACGTGGCGAAATCAATCGACTTTCTTCAATATCGTTTTCCACAATTTCGAGTTGGGGGATGCTCAATTGCAAATTTCGTCCGGATTTGAGTCCGTTATAAGGCATAGATGTTGTTCCGGTTGAAATATTTATTCTGTTTACGGCTCTGGAGCCGAAGTTGGACATTACGCCGTTCTTCAATCCGTTGCCCGCGCCCAGCAGCACGATAAGGATAAAAATTCCCCACGATACGGATAATCCGGTGAGTGTGGTGCGCAGTTTGTTTTTGCGCAGGGTTTGGAATATTTCTTGTAGGTGGTCGTTCATAACGGGTTGAAGGTTTCTGATGTAGAGACACACGGCCGTGTGTCTCTACGGGTTTCCGATTCAATTTCTCCATCTTTCAGCCGAATAATTCGATTTGTGGCATCAGCCACCGATTGTTCGTGAGTAACAATGACAGTGGTAATTCCCTGTTTGTTTAAATCCGAAAGGACATCCATCACTTCGATGGTGGTTTGGCTGTCGAGCGCACCGGTAGGTTCATCGGCAAGAATAATTTTTGGGTTCGATATCATGGCGCGGGCAATGGCAACGCGTTGTTTTTGTCCACCCGATAATTCGTTCGGTAAATGGTGTGCCCAGTTTTTTAATCCCATTTTATCGAGGTGCTCCATAGCGATAATGTTGCGTTTCTTGCGGCTGATGTTTTTATAGTAGAGTGGGAGAGCCACGTTTTCCAACGCATTTTTGAAATTGATAAGGTTGAACGATTGAAATACAAACCCAATCAGTTCGTTGCGGTATTTGGCGGCCTGTGCTTCACTCAAATCTCTGATGAGCGTGTTGTTGAGGTAGTAATCTCCTGAGTCGTAGCTGTCTAAAATTCCCAAGATATTCAATAAGGTGGATTTGCCCGAACCCGATGCTCCCATAATCGAAACATATTCACCGGCTTCAATATTTAGGTCGATATCTTTGAGCGCATGTAGAGAAATGGCTTCGGTGTGGTAAGATTTGTTTATTTTACGTAGTTTTATCATTGTTGTTGCTTTTTGGCGTTGTGCTTAGAACTTTGAATTAGCGGATTTGAGCGTTTTTCTCTTTGCTCTCCGCGTTATTTTACAAAAATAGTGCTTAAGATAATACTATGCAATACATAATACCGTGAAAGCTGTTTGAATTATGATTAATTAACTACTTGTCCATTGATAATTCAGATTCAATTTTCGATACTAAATCGTTAATATCGATATCTAATAGCTTTATTTTCTTTATAATAGAGGGTAGTTCTGACTCCATGAATTCGTTTTTGTACATTTTCTTTACTGCCTTTTTGGCGCTTGGCATTGTAAAGAATCCCACGCCTCTTTTGTCGTAAATTATGTCAATCGATTTCAAGTATTCGTAACTTCTCATCACAGTGTTAGGATTTACCCCGAGCAAACCTCCCAACTCTCTGATTGAAGGGATGCGCTCGTCTTCGGCATATTCATCGTTGAGAATTTTCTCGCAGATGGTGTCGGAGATTTGTAAATATATGGGTTTGTGTTCGTTGAAATTCATAATTAATAACGTTTCTTTTTCATTACAAAATAAGAACCAATAACCAAAGCCACAGGTAAAACAACTTGTGTAAATATGCGTGCAAGCTGTGTGGTTATGACAAAAGGATGATCATCAACATAAATCTCGAAAAAATTTCTATTCCCAAAATTCAGGCTGATACTTTCGGTGTCGTCAAACAAATTTTGCGAATTCATAATATATATTGCCAAGCCTGTTATGGTCAGAAAGATTATCGACGTTAATATAAATACTCCGGTAGTTTTCAATACTTTTTGTCTGACAAAAAGTAAGTTGCAGAACAAGATTGCTTGCTGTATTAGGAACATTTGGGAGAAATTGTTAAAACTAATCGATTTTAGAAAGAGTTGTTGCACAGCGTAACCTTCGAATATTCGTGGAAAAACGGAAGCCAGTAAGCTGTCCATTCCGCCATAAAGCACAAGAACGCTCAATGGAGCAATTACTATACAGGCAAGTTGCATTACAATATATTTTTCAAGTACAGATGCAGGCAACATCACTTCAGGAAGTCCTTTTTTTGGATGATTGTAATTGAAAAACAGTACAAACGGAGAAAACATAAATGCAAAGTATATCAATATCTCTAAAAAAGATAACCTGTTTGCTAAATTAACAGCCCCAAAATCGGCAAGGTTTATTAAAAAGAATACTAATGGTAATCCGGTAAAAATCAGTATGCTTTGTAGCCACGATTTGGGATTGCGTTGAAGGTTTCGTACAATTACTTTGTGAAATCTGTTGAGTTGGAATATATTGTTGGTCATAATTATCATGTTTGATGTTGGGTGATAAATGTCATTCTGAGCGCAGTGGAGAATCTGATAATTCGTCTGCTTTAGAAGAAAAGAGTTCTTGTATTCTGCTTTTGTCTTGCATTGTTGTGTTGAACAGGGCTTCCAGGTTGACTTTGTTTTCGCCTAATCCTTTGTTTTCACGTACGGAAAGATAGCCGCCTAAAGTGGGTTCGTGGTAAAGCGAATCGGATGGTATGATTGGCTCTAACCCGAAGTAAAGTTTTTCGGATATCGCTTCCAGACTTTCGTTGAGCAGTACTGCACGATTATCGAGAATAATAATCGGGTCGATAAGATTTTCCAAATCACGCACCTGATGTGTGGAAATAACTGTACAAGTTGTATCCAGGCAGTAATCTGCCATAATTTTGCGAAACATTGTTTTCGAAGGAATATCTAATCCGTTGCTTGGCTCATCCATCAACAATAAGTCCACGTTCGTGGATAAAGCGAAAGAAATAGCTGCTTTTTTAGCTTGTCCGTGAGAGAGCTTGTTGAGTTTTTGAGTAATATCCACATCGAATTCTTTCGATATTGTTTCGAATTTTTTGAAATCGAAATTGGGATAAAGTGGACCGTTCATTTTTGCAAATTGCTGTGCTGACAGATCCGTTTGTATAAACTCCAATTCTTCGGGAAGATAATAAATTCGACTTAAAAACGATGGATTTCTATCGAAAGGATTTTCGTTATACATCCGGCAAGTTCCTTTGTATGGTTTTTGCAATCCACTTATTATTTTCAACAAAGTAGTTTTCCCAACACCGTTTTCGCCCAAAAGTCCGTAAATTTTTCCTGTTTCCAGTTTTAGGGATATATTGCTCAGTACCTCTTTTTTAGAGTATTTAAACGATGCGTTTTGAATGTTTACCATAAAATTTATTTTTAATGATATAGTGAATTAGTGCACTGTAAAAGTAAGTTATTTTTTTATACCTGCAAGCACCTTTTTGATATTTAACTTACTTTAACCTTGCTGTTTGCCATGAGAAATGCTTTATATTGGATAGTGCCTGTTGGTAATTCGCTGTATATGTTGAATATACGGGTTGTTTTTGTTTTGTTGGATGGATGTGGAGTTGGTGTCGCGATCTGTTTTTGTGTTTGCAACGCATTTTTTCGTACTTGCATCGTATTTTTTTGTAGTTACGCTCTGTTTTTTGACTCTAAGGGTGTGTTTTTTCGTTTTGATATCCCGTTTTTTGGTTTTCGCAAGGTGTTTTTTCGTTCTTGCATCGTGTTTTTTAATGCTGACGGTCTGTTTTTTGCTTCTTGCAGGGTGTTTTACCGATGTAGGCGTGTGTTTTGTGTGGGTTTATGCGAATTGGAGCCAATAGTCGCTATAGAAATTGGGAGTTTGAAGCAGTTGTTGATGCGTGCCGGAGTGTGAAACTGAGCCTTGGTTGAAAAGATAGATGCGGTCGGCGATGTTTTTTAGAGAATAGAGTCGATGCGACACAAAGATAATTGCTGCTTCCGATTTGAGATTGTTTAAAAGTTGGATGGCAAAATGTTCGGTTTGCCTATCCATTCCCGAAGTAAATTCATCTAATATCAACAGCTGTGGTTTACGGTAGAGTACGCGTATGAGTGCGAGCAGTTGTTTTTGCCCGCCCGAAAGGTTAATGCCTTCTTCGCCCAAAATGGTGGCAAAACCTTGTGGCAGCGACTGAATAAAAGGCATAAAACCGTAGTCGATGATGAATTTTTCTACATCTTCGGGTTTGTCTTCGGACGATAACAACAGATTGTCGATGACATTGCCGTTGAAAATGGCTATATCTTGCGGGATAACGCCAATAATATTGCGCCAGTCTTCGGTTTTGATTTCCGATAAATTGATGTGTCCGTTTATGGTGGCGTTACCCGACTCAAACGAATAAAACTTTTGTAAAATTTGCACGAATGTACTTTTTCCGCATCCGCTTTCGCCCACAATAGCCACACACTCGCCTTTTTTGACGGTTAGCGAGATGTTTTTTAGCAGTTGTTTTTGTCCTGCAAAACGGAAAGCCAGTTGTTTCACTTCGAGAGATTGAAAATTTGCAGCCGAAATACTGCCTTCGCTTTCGGGATTTAACGCTGCAAATTCATACATACGGTTAAATGCAATTTTGGCTTCGTTTATGGGGATGGCTATCAACGCCAGCCCTGCCACGGCAGGCAAAAGTGAGCCCGAAATGCTTAAAACAGCCATCAGTTCTCCCAATTTCATCTGCTCATTAAAAACCAGAAAAGAGGTGTAACTTAAAATTCCCGTCAAAAACAATACGCTGAAAATTCCCGACAATACCGATAGTTTTACATTAATTTTTCCTAACCGCACCACTCTCTCCTGGAAATTTCCGTAAATTATTTCATTCAGTTTGCGGAAAAAAGGAATGCGATTACTGTTTTTTATGGCAGCAATGCCCTGCATGGTGGTAATATAGTTGCTTTCACTCAGGGCGTAACCCTGCATTACCTCGCGTTGCGTCGTTATGATGCGTTGGTTGAAAGCATACATGAGCAAAAAATAGAACGGCAGACTCACTACGGCTATCAGCCCCGTTTGCCACGAGTAATAAAAAAGAAAGGCGAACGACGCTATTGCCGTGAGCGCGTCTATAACCGTGCTGCCCACTATGGACGTGATAACCCGCTGCACGCGCTGCGTATCGTTGAGGCGGGCAACCAATTCGCCCGTTTTGCGCGTGTCGAAAAAGAGTTTGGGCAACCACAACAGGGATGAATAAAAGCGGTCGTTGATGCGGTTGTTGAAATCGCGCGTTTGACGAATGAGGAAAAGGCTGCGGACAGCATTCAGCCCGGTGCGGACTAACAGCAGAAATGCCAGCAGGATGATACCTGCGACTAATTTTTGACTGTTTTTCGAGGGTAAAATATCATCAATGAGTTTTTGCGAAAAAATAGCCATTGCCATTCCCAACAGGGCAATGCCCAATCCCAACAGAATGCTGAATGTGAGTATTTCTTTGTCTTCTTTCAACAGTGAGATAAACCATTTGCGTTTGTCGCTTTTTTGCGTTTCGGTTTTTATAAATGTTTCGTTGGGCGCGAGCGTGAGGCAGGCTTTGCTTTGCCACGTTTGCTCCAGTTCTTCTTTTGTGTAATAGACAATGCCTTTGGCAGGGTCGCCAATAACGAATTTTTCGTTGGTATAGCCATAGCAAACCACGTAGTGGTTGAGGTATTTTTCTTGCACCACGTGCAGGATAACGGGTTGCCCGTGTTCTATGAGTGAGGGAGCGTCGGCTTCGCAACCTTCGGCGGTAAAACCGGTTTGATTGGCTGCCTGATATAAGCCCAGAAGGCTTGTACCTTCGGTATTGGTTCCGCTGAGTTCGCGCAGTTTTTCCAACGGTTGTTCGCCGCCGTAGTATTTAATTAAGGATAGAAGGCAGGCGACGCCGCAATCGGTTTGGTCGCGCTGGAGGGTGAGGGTTTTATTAAGGACGGCTGCCGTGAAACTATTCTCTTTCATTTTCTTGCAAAACTTTTATAATGGCAGGAGCCAGTATTTGTCCGTTGAAACGTTTTATCAGTTTTCCGTTTTTATTGTAAACAAGTGTATAGGGCGCGGCATTTACATCGAAACGCACAGGAAATACCCGTTTTTTATCTTGTAGAAATAAAACATTTGGATGATTTGATAAATTTTTCTTTTCGGCAAATGCTTGGATGCTATCAGTTGGTTCCGGTGAAATAAACAACAGTTGGCTATTGTGGAGCCCGGATAAATGTTCGGCGATGCTTTCGGCTTCGTGACTGCAAAAATCGCAATCGGTATGGAAATAGATAAAAATGGCAGAAAATTGCTCTTTGATGCTGTCTTGTGTAAACGGCTTTCCGTTGAGTTGAAAGAATTCAAATTGGGGAATGGTTTCCAATTTTTTGGCAATTTCTTTTTTTCGGTTACTTTTAACCCCAATACTATACATAAAAAACAGGAATACTCCTAAGAGTACAATCATTATGACGATGGCTGTTGTTTTTCGTTTTTTCATGGGTTTAGCTCATATTTAGGGTTAAGAACATAATGGCAGCTACCCAAATAATCAACCCCACGCCATAGCTGCTTGCTACTATGGTAAATGATTTTTGTTTGTTGACTTGTAATGCCTTTGCCAGCAGCAATGTGAGAACAATCCAATACGCTACCTCAAACAGATTGGCAGTTTGCAGGGGGTAGATATACCACCGTTCAAAATTTTCGTAGCCAAACAGGCTTTCGAGCGAGAGAGGCATATAATTTTGGAGCTCTTCCAACGTGTACTCTTTTTTGAAAAAGTAGAACCACGCGGTATTGAAAACCATGGGCAACAGAAAAATAAATTCGGCTTTCAACACAATATTGAGTAGTTGGCTGAATTTTATTTTTTGTATGAAAAAAAATGTGCCTATGGATAATACAATAGCTATTAAGAGTATTTTTAGATATAGGATTATCGGTAGCACAATATAATACACCCATCCCCACACGTTGTTCATACGGATTACTTCTTGTATTTGTTGGGTGGTCAGTTGTTCGGCAAGGGTGTTATAGACTAATTGTTCTGTGCCGAGAAGTTCTTTGGAGAAGACGGTGCTGACAAAAGTTAAAGAGTACAGAATAAAAAATAAAATGAAGTTGCTCCTCTTTTGCATTTCAGTTTTTAATCAATCCCTACTACGGTATATTTTTCATATTCTTTATTAAATAGTAAATGGTAACAACCATTAATATTATATTTATTCCGATAATATAATATAACCCATTGATATTTAAATGATAATAGATCATGATGCTTAATGCTAACGCTAATCCAATAATTGCAAAGAGAATATAAAGCGATTTTATTTTTAATTGTTTGTTTTTTTTATACCTAACATAATATCCAAGTAAAGAGCCGAACGAGAATCCCACGAATCCCAAATATCCCCAACTGACAAAAAAAGATAATGGAATTGATATTAAAATCACCATGAAATTTACCAGTATGATTATTTTATGATTTTCGATCCTTTTCATATTGTAATATATTAATTATACTCTTTTCTCTTAAGTTAGATATTCAATCTTTGAAAAGAGTCCCGAATATTATAACGGATACTCCCTGTATTGTAAAGCGTCTACTTCCCCTTGTGATATATTCATGACCAGTTTTTACAAAAATATATACTGCTTATTTGTTGCGTGTATTTTTGAAGAATGCGTGGTAATTTGTTCTTTTCGTGGGCACGTAGTCTTTATTTGAGGCGCATCCGTTATAGAATAGAAATATAAAGGAGTTTTACTTTAATGCTACGTCATGTCTCACTTCTGCGTCTCCTACAATGTCACATAATACAGCGGACAACGCACCCCAGGCAAACCCTGTCCCTACAGAAACCAACACGGATATACCAGCACTAGCGGGTGCAGCCGCAAATCCATATGCCAAGATAGTACCCCATCCCAACATAAGTCCACCGCAAAAGAGACTAGCCCTTCCTCCTCCGCTCACACATTCCATTTGTTCCAAATTCATTGTTTTCATAAAAATTAAAATTTAAAAAGTTTTACAATAAAGTTACCGCTGCAAATCTATAAACAATTTTCCGTTATGCAAAAAAAAAAATACGTTAAAAATTCAAAACACATCAAACATTTTTCATCATTCCTTTGTTTGGCTGATATAACCCCATAAAATAATACAGCCTTATGACTCAGCGAGAAGAGAATTTTGTATCGATGTGCCGCGCTGTAAACGATGTGTTTAAGCGGTATGAAAGTGAGTGGAAATCCAATAAACGTTTTGAAAAAGAAGTGTCGGTTTTTGGCGGTTTGTTTGAGCAATTGGCGCAAGTGAAATCCGACAGCAATATTGTTACCACGGGTGCCACGGTGGATAAGGCGGACGCTGCGTTGCGTTTGTTTACCCTGGCGGCGGATTTGGGCAAACGGGTTTCGGTATATGCCATTGATAAGGATAACCAAGAGTTGCACGACCGGTTGCGCATTAGCCGGGGAGCGCTTTCGAATATGCGCGATACGCCGGCACTTGCCAAAGTGAACGATATGTATAATCAGTTACTTCCCTTGATTGGCGAACTGGGCGATTATGGTGTTTCGCAAGAGAATTTGGATGAGTTGAAGGCGTTGAAAGATGAATACGATGCGTTGATCAGCCGTCCGCGCTCGTTAATAGTGGAGCGAAAAGGGCACAACGAAACCATCCCCGAATTGATTGCCGAATTGCGCCAAAGTTTGTATAAATTGGATAGTTTAATCAACTTGTTCTCGGGTACGGCTTTTGGTACGGATTACAAGAATGCCCGCGTGATTGTAGATTTGGTGGGCAGACGCAAGAAGAAAGCGGAAGATAAACCGTCTGTTGAACCGGAATGAGTTGGCGCTTTGTGTAGGCGATGGGCAAGGTGTTTTAATTGGTTGGTAAGTACATCGTCTCAATTACTTTATATTATTGTCAGCAGTGCTAATAAACAAAA
>JAUNUM010000108.1 GCA_030538215.1 Bacteroidia bacterium | reverse complement strand
CTGCAAGCGAAAACGGATGCGATGGAAATCCGGCTCGTTCTCCAACAACAAGAGCAAATGTTCAATCAGCTTTTTCAATGCAACGGGTTTAAGAATCGGGGTGGAAAGTTTTGTCAGCTTGCGGTACGATTCTACAAAGCCAATCAACCCTGTCCCACGTTCGTTGATGACCTCAAGCCCTTTCACCGTGTTAGCGATGGTTTTCTCATCAACCATTTTCCCCAGCGGGATATAATATTTCAGCAATGTTTCGCTCAAAGAGGTAATGGGCGTAATGGAATTCATGATTTCATGCGTGAGTACGCGAATCAATTTTTGCCACGATTCTATTTCTTTCGCATCCAATTCATTGCTAATGTCGTGAATGGAAATAACACGCAAATTCTTTTCAAGACTTGTAAACATGGTGGCGTGTAGCGACAATTGCTTGACGGTATTGGTGTGTGTCATTTTCACAAACTGATGCGGACTTTCTTCTTTCAACAAGAAAAAGGCGCGATGCAGATTGGCATCCACTCGTTTCAGTTGCTCAATGTGTGTCAAAGCCTGATAATTCAGCAATTTTTTTGCCGATGAATTTGCCTGAAGGATACTGCCGTTTTCATTGATTACTACAATTCCCGTGGCTACCTGCTCCAACAGTACGCTGTAATACTGTTCCTGTTCCCGGTTTCTGAGATTTACTTCCTGAATGAGGCGGTTTACTCGATTCAGGCTCTTGTTCATCTCTTTGGTGGATTTGTGTTTGATGTTTTCGGGGAAAAGCAGCGTGGAATCTTCGTTTTCAACAGCATTGAAAAAGTAAGATATTTTTTCGGGAATGCGATTAAAGGTATTGATGATGGCATACACCGTCCACACAACACCCAAAACGGGCAAAACGGTGTACCACGATGACAGTTGCAACAACAAGAACGATGCTCCTGAAAATACAATCAGCAGAAAAATATAGAGCGACAAGCGCAAGTAAGGGTTTCGGTAAAACATACTTGTCAAAGCAGATTAAATGTTATATGTTGAATTTTCGGTCTATCTATATCACAATTGATATTTTTTAATTTTGTTGTACAGCGTCTGTCGTGTAATATCCAATTGTGCGGCAACGGCGCTTAAATTTCCATCGTTTTGTTTGATGCTTGCCGCAATCATTTGACGTTCCATCTCTTCAAGCGTTCGTGCAGTAGTTTTAACCGAATTGTTTTCGGAGAAGAAAAAGTTGTTCATCGTGAGCGTATCGCCATCGCTCAGTATAACGGCTTTTTCAATGGTGTGCTGCAATTCGCGCACGTTGCCCGGCCATGCGTATTGTTTCATTCTTTCCACTACATCATCACTTAGTTTGAGTGCCGGTTTTTTGTATTTCGTACAATAAATATCAAGGAAAAAGTCAGCAAGCAGCGGAATATCCATAATTCGTTCACGCAACGGCGGAATTTCAATTTGAATGGTATTGATGCGATACAACAAATCTTCCCTGAATTTTCCTTCGCTCACCAACGTATGCAAATTGCTGTTGGTGGCACACACCAAGCGGATATCGATAGCCACTTTTTTGTTAGACCCCACTTTCACAATTTCCCGATTTTGCAACGCTGCCAGTAATTTAGCCTGCAACGGCAGTGAAAGATTCGCTATTTCGTCCATAAAAAGTGTACTGCCTTTAGCTATTTCAAATTTTCCGGCACGATCTTCTTTTGCATCGGTAAAAGAACCTTTCACGTGTCCAAACAACTCGCTTTCGAACAGCGTTTCTGATAACGAACCCATGTCCACACCCACCATCACTTCGTTACTGCGTAGCGACTGTCGGTGCAGTTCGCGAGCAATGATCTCTTTTCCCGTTCCGTTTTCGCCCGTGATAAGTACATTGGCATCGGTTTTTGCAACTTTTGCTACAATATCGAGAATATCTCTAAATCGTTGAGATTTTCCGATAATGACTGCCGGTTCTTTTTTTACGGCAGCTTTCAGGTTTTGTTCCTTTTCTTTGAGCGATTTCACCTCTTTGCGGGAGTTTTGCAACTGAATAGCCGCGTTGATGGTAGCAATGAGTTTGCTATTTTCCCAAGGTTTCAGTACAAAATCTACGGCTCCTTCTTTCACGGCGCGCACAGCCAATTCCACATCGCCGTAGGCGGTAATCATAATTACGGAATTGTTGGCATCGTGTTCCAGAATGCGTTTTAGCCAATACAATCCTTCGTTTCCGCTATTGATGCCCGCCGAGAAATTCATATCCAGCAAAATTGTATCGAAATGTTTAGTTTCCAACAGATACGGAATCTGATTGGGGTTGGGCGATGTAACTACTTCTTCGCACATGGGTTGCAACAAAAGCTCCAATGCACTGAGAACGCTCTTGTTATCGTCTATAATTAAAATACGGCTATTTTTCATAAATGGGTGAAGCGACTTTCAGATCGCTTTATTTCTTTTTATTCTTTTACTGATTTTTTTAACGTCGTTCAATATCTTTTCTCCTCTCTCAATTTCGCTCATTAAATTGATTATAAAACACTTAAAAGCTTGGCATCGAAATTAAATCTATTGGAAAAATATATCACGATATGAAACGAGCATGATAATCATTATCACACATGTAGATGATTAATGCGAGTTCCATACGATACATTTGAAAATAAATAATTTTAATCGTATGAAATATAAATTTCTCACTGTACTTTTTTTAATTAGTAGGAAAGACACCTGTACTTTTCGCACCACAGGTGTAACCCTATTTCCCGACAATTTTCCAATAACCCGTTTTGTCGCTTCCGATGCGTTCTATTTTTCCGCTCGTTTTCAAGGCTTTTATTTTCCGTTTTGCCGTGCTTAAACTTATCTTCAATCGTTCGGCAATTTCGGTTGCCGTTATTTTGTTGTCTTGTTCAATTAATGAAAATACAGGGTCATTTACAGTGTCATTTTTTATTTTTACAGTGTCATTCATGAGCTCTGTATATTGAATGTGCATTTCCCTGTTTTTGAGCAGATGCGTTTCTTTCAGCAATAAGTTGGATAGAAAACGGATAAGGTATTTTTCTGTTTTGTGGATGCCTTTGGATAAATCCTGATAGTTAGCCCGCACAAGTGCATTTCGGAAATACCACGAATTCTCGGCAAACAGATTGTTGTCCACTTCCTTAAAACCAAGCTTACGCAAATATTTGATTAAAAAAACGGCGGTTGTGCGGGTATTGCCTTCGCCAAAAACGTGAATTTGCCACAAATAAGAAATGAAATGCGCAATATGTTCGATGATTTCTTGCTCGCTTAAATACTTGTAACTGAATTTTTTCTCCTGTTCAAAATCGTACTCCAGCGTGTCTTTCAGGCTGTCGGCGCTTGCGTATAGCACGGTTTCACCATTCAGTACCCATTCTTTTTTGGTAATGTTGTAATCGCGGATTTTGCCTGCAAATTTGTAGATGCCTTGAAACAGACGACGATGGATGGTCAGATATTCAGCAGGCGAAAACGTAAATGTTTGCTCGCCCAATATTTCGGCAATGCGCGCCGAAACCTTGTCGGCTTCCTCCGTGCGGTCTTCGGTTGTTTTGTGCGGACGTTGCTGATAGTAGCTGTCGATGCGTTTTTTTACCTCGTCAATGGTTATGTCACCTTCGATGTTTTGTTTGGCAGTTTCAACGAGATAGTCGGAAGGCTTTAAGCCATCCACTTGCTGCAAGCCGATAGCCGTTTTCCAAACCTTTGCTTTTTCGGCTTTGTTGGGTTCGCCTTGCCGTAAATATTCGTCAAAATTATCCATTGAATCAGAAATTGTTTCATCATTTTTCTCCTACAAAAATAACCTTTCTCCCCCACATTGTCAAAAAAAAAGACACTCAATGTCTAAATATTTTACAGTCTGAAAAAATAAAAAATAATCATTTTATTGATTATTAAATACTTAAAAGTTTGGCATCGAAATTGAATCTACTATTGGAAAAATAAATCACGATATGAAACGTAATTTTTTTACAGTACTTTTTTTATTGGTTGGAACGGTCGCAATCAAGGCGCAGGATATGAATTTAGACGAATGTATTCGCTACGCATTGAAAAACAACCTCTCGTATGCCAACAAAAACATCGAATCGTCAATCAGCAACGAGCAATACCACCAATCGAAACGCGATTTCCTGCCTTCGCTCACTGCGGGAAGCTCTGCCAACAAACGTTACGGCCGTTCCATCGACCCGACGACCAACACGTTTGTGAATCAGGATTTCTTTTCTATGAATTTTTATCTCGATTCGCAAGTGGATTTGTTTCGGGGTTTTACACGCCTCAACACGGTTAAGTTTCAAAAACTGCAATACCTCATCAGTCGCGAAAACATCAAACAAAAAGAAATGGAAATCGCTTTTGCGGTAATGAATAAATATTACGATGTATTGTATTTCAGAGGTTTGCAGAGTATTGTGCAGGAGCAGGTAAAACTTACCACGTTGAATTTAGAAAAAACCCAAAAATTGATAGAATTGGGGCTAAAAGCCGAGTCAGACTTGTTGGAAATGAAAGCGCAGGAAGCATCGGAAATGCACAATTTAGTACTGGCTCAAAACCAGCACGATATGGCGATGCTCACGTTGAAAAATCTGATGAATTATCCCGCCACAGAAGAGTTGCGCATCCAAAACGAGACGATGTCTGCCACTACCGAGGAGCTGATACTTGCCGAAACGGTTTATACAGTCGCATTACAACACATGCCCTCGGTGCAGCGCGCCAATTTTGATGTGGAAGCCGCACAAAAGAAACTCCATATAGCCCGCGGTCATTTGGCGCCCCGACTAACCTTGGGCGCGGGAATTTTCACTAACTACGCCGATTCGCGCAAAGAACGCCTTTTTCCCGATGATCCTGCAAACACCGCCACGCGTACCATCCCATTCAACGATCAATGGTCGCAAAACATGTCAAAATCTATTTTCCTGAACCTGCAAATTCCCATTTTCAATAAATGGAACGGCATGTCGGAAGTGAAACAGGCGCGCCTGAACAGGCTGATGGCGCAAAACCGTCAAAAAGAAGAACAACAAAATCTTTTTCAGTTGATTAACGAAGATATTCAGCAATTGAAATCGCTCTATAACGAACGCAACTTGCTCCAAGCCAAAAAAAACGCGCTGCAGGAATCTTACACAATTGCCGAGAAAAAACTGGAACAGGGCTTGATTAACGTCATCGAATTTTATACCGCCAAAAATCAATTTGCACAAGCCGAAGCCGATTGGACACGCACGTTACTGCAAATCAAAGTGAAAGAAAAAACCATCGACTTTTATCTCGGGAAAAAGATTTATTAGCCATTGGCGGCGGTAGTGGAAATTTGAAAATATCGAACAAAAAAATAAGAAAAACAACATACAAAATTATTGGCAAAAGGCAAATAAGCGCAACTCAATGCTAATAGCCAATAGCTAAAAGCAGAAAAAACATGGACAGAAAAATCGAAAAAAAGAAAGGCTTACAAAAAAAGCATATCATTTGGATAATAGGCGCATTGATATTTGCATTCCTTTTATTCAAAATAATTTCCGGCGCAAGCACAAAATCGCTAAAAGTTGACCGCGACAAAATTACAGTGAGTGATGTGGCGCAAGGACAGTTCAACGACTATATCCGTGTTACCGGACAAGTAGAACCCATCGCCACCATTTACCTCGATGCTGAAGAGGGTGGACGCGTAAAAGAACGCCTCATAGAAGAAGGTGCTACCGTGAAGGCGGGAGATGTAATTTTGAGACTTGAAAACCGCACGCTTTATCAGGAAATCATGGCGAGCGAATCCAACTTGGCTCAAAAAGAAAATATGTTGCGACAAACACGCATCAATTTTGAAAATCAGATGATTGAAACACGTCGCCGATTATTATCCACACATTTCGATATTCAGAAAAAGAAACGAAATTTTGACCAACAACAAGCTTTGTATAACGACAAATTGGTGCCGAAAGAAACGTATCTGCAAGCCAAAGAGGATTACGAATATGCCAATCAGGAACAACGCATTAACGAACAGAAAGCCAAAAACGACTCCATGATTATGGTATCGGAAATGAGCCAGCTATCGGGCGACCTTTCCAAAATGCGTCAAACATTGCAGTTGGTGTACGAGCGATTGGACAATCTGAACGTAAAAGCACCTGTGGACGGACAATTGGGTATGTTGGATGCCGAAATAGGGCAAAGCATTGGACAAGGAATGCGCATTGGGCAAATCAACGTTTTGGACAATTACAAAGTACAAGCCATGATTGATGAGCATTACATTGACAGGATACGTCATGGACTTATCGGTTCGCTTGATCGCCAGGATAAATCTTATGAACTGACCGTAAGAAAAGTGTATCCCGAAGTAAGACAAGGTCAATTCCGTATAGACTTGGTATTTAATGGCAAAAACCCTGAAAACATCCGCACGGGACAAACGTATTACATCAATCTGGAACTGGGACAACCGCAGGATG
>JAUNUM010000007.1 GCA_030538215.1 Bacteroidia bacterium | reverse complement strand
AAAAGAATTAATTTTGTATAAAACCTGTAACGGTTATTTAGGACTAGTCATTGTGTCAAATATACAACAATGTTTTTTATTTTTTCTAAGAAACGGATTTTGAATAATACGTTTTAGAGTATTTTATAGATTTTAGGGACAAGATGTGCCGTGCTCCGCACGGATTTTCAGGTATGACTTAATCACTCAGCGCATAAACGCATTGGGTTAATAATGTGTCGCACTTCGTGCGAAATACGAATCGAAAATCTCGCAACGCTGCGCGGAGCGCATCACAATAGTAACCTTATGCAACGTAGTTGCGTAGGGTAAAGCAACAAATCCATGAACCGCCCGAAGTGGCGGCAAACAATTTGTATAAAATAGCTGCTGCTCTGTAGCAACAGCTATTTAGTAACAAAAAAAAGTGTGCCGGTTTCACCAACACACCTTTAACTATTTAGAGATTTTTCCTTATTTTATTTTCTTGTAACCGTAAACGGCACGATCGCCCAACTCTTCTTCGATGCGAAGCAGTTGGTTGTATTTTGCCATACGGTCTGAGCGGCTCAACGAACCGGTTTTGATTTGTCCGGCGTTGGTAGCCACAGAAATATCGGCAATAGTTGCATCTTCGGTTTCACCCGAGCGATGCGATGTTACGCTGGTATAACCGTTGCGGTGCGCCATTTCAATAGCGTTGAGCGTTTCGGTCAATGTTCCGATTTGATTTACCTTGATAAGGATAGAGTTAGCGCAACCCAATTCGATTCCTTTTTTCAAGAAATCGACATTTGTAACAAACAAATCGTCACCTACCAACTGACATTCTCCGCCGATTTTATCGGTCAAAAGTTTCCAACCGTTCCAGTCTGCTTCGTGCATTCCGTCTTCGATAGAATCGATGGGATATTTGGTGATAAGTTCTTTCAAGTATTCGGCTTGTTCGGCAGAAGTGCGTTTTTTTCCGTTAGAACCTTCGAATTTTGAGTAATCGTAAACTCCGTTAACATAAAATTCCGATGCAGCGCAGTCGAGAGCGATAGTTACATCTTTTCCGGGTTCATAGCCGGCGTTTCTTGTAGCTGTTAAAATCGATTCTAACGCCTCTTCGGTTCCACCTGTCAAGTTAGGAGCAAAACCGCCTTCATCTCCAACAGCAGTGCTGAGACCTTTATCGTGAAGAACTTTTTTAAGTGCATGGAAAACTTCGGCGCCCATGCGAAGTCCTTCGCGGAAAGAGTTCGCGCCAACCGGACGGATCATGAATTCCTGAAAAGCGATGGGAGCATCGGAGTGAGAACCGCCGTTGATGATGTTCATCATGGGAACGGGCAGCACGTAAGTATTTGTTCCGCCAATGTAGCGATACAAAGGCAGACCTAAATAGTTGGCGGCAGCTTTTGCCACGGCAAGCGAAACGCCAAGAAGTGCATTGGCACCTAAGTTCGATTTGGTTTTTGTTCCGTCAAGCTCAATCATTTTAGCATCAATTTGAGTTTGCTCCAAAACGTTCATTCCCAACAAAGCAGGAGCGATAACATCGTTGATATTGGTAACAGCTTTCAACACACCTTTACCCAAGTAGCGTTTTTTGTCACCATCACGAAGTTCTAACGCTTCGTTTTCTCCTGTTGATGCACCCGATGGAACAGCAGCACGTCCAAATGCGCCGGATTCCGTTAACACATCAACTTCTACTGTGGGATTACCTCTCGAATCCAACACTTCGCGTCCTAAAATACTTACAATTCTCATGTTGTTTTTGATTTTTTATATTGAAAAATTTACTTCTAAATGATTGTAAAATAACCTAATGTAAAGAAATATACCCGTTTGATATATTAAGCCACAAATATAAGATTTTTTTGTTGATCCGGCTGGGATTCTGGCGTTAAATATTGCTTAAATAGAAGCCAATCAGCAGCCAATTAAGGTTGAACGGATAAGATGAGCGTACTCATGTTTGATGTGAGCAGCTTTACCGATATTGCCATCAAAATTACACCGAAAAATTTTCGAAGAATGTAAGAACCACTTTCACCCAATATTTTCTTTACAAAGCTTAAATATCTTAATACTAAATACACGATTATAATATTGAGTATCACGGCAATTATAATGTTAAGCACTTGATACTCTGCCCGCATAGAAAGCAGTGTTGTAAAGCTGCCGGGACCCGCGATAAGCGGAAAAACAACCGGAAAAAGGGTTGATGAGTTTCCCGTAGCAGTATTATCGTGCTTGAAGATTTCTACGCCAAAAATCATTTCAACGGAGAGAATGAGCAGCACTACAGCTCCGGCTACGGCAAATGCTGAAATATCTACTTGGAATAACTTCAAAATCCACTCGCCCACAAAAAGAAATACGGTGAGAATAATGAGAGAGTAAATAGCTGCTTTTTCGGGATGAATAGTTCTGTTTTGACTTTTCAATTGCAGAAAAATGGGTACTGCGCCCGTTACATCAATAATTGAAAATAAAACGATAAAAACGCTTAATATTTCCCAAACATTAAAAGTCCACATAAATATAAGAGATTAGAATGATGAAAGAACTTCCTTACAATCTTTGCTGCAAAATTATAAAAAAATAGTGTGTTTTGCAAGAGATATTTGCAGATAAGTAAAAGAATTGTTTATTGTTGAATTTTTCATAATTTTAAGTTGGATTGAGATCGAATCAGATTGACTGAGGTTGAAAGCGGGCAGCCTTTGTTCAATCTATTCTGTACGCGCCATGCGGTTTCCGTCAATAGACGGACAAGTCTCACCGCAAGGCGCATTCCCCCGAAGACTAAAAAAGATTAATTACGTTATTTCTAAATTTTATCTGTCTCGAAATTAGGTGGTAGTTTCTCCAATGAAAAGTAAACTGGATGTGCGAAATTCAGATATTTAATGATTTTGAATGCATTGAAGTGATGAAAAAACCGTTTTTCGAAAGTCAGTAATGTGGCGCTGTTTTGATTGCTGTCTTCGATTTCGGATAACACATTGGTTTCTTCCGAAAACCTGACTATTGCCGGGTGCAGTAACGATATTTTTTGTTGGATAAATTCAATGTCTTGTTTGAAAAATGATTGTCGTAAATTGAAAAACTCTTTTAACGCCAAAAAAGAATCGAAATGATAAGTTCTCATTTGTCTGTCGGGTTCATCAATGATTTTTTGCAGTGCGGGGCCTGTGCCGAACGGAATTCTGTCGGAATAGCGTGCCATGGGATAGACGAAAACATTTTCTAAATATTCTGATTTACCTAACGCAAAAACTTTTTGCAGGAAATAAAAATCTTCTCCGCCTTGTTGCCTTCCCATTCCGCCCACACGAACGTAGGTGTCGGCTGAAACCGAGAATGCGGAACCGATGGTGTGGTAATAGTACGGAAACCCAATAAAACGGAGCATTTGGCTGAAATAGCGGATATACTGCTCGTATTGGCGAATGGCATTTTTGAGTTGCGGATCGTTGTTTTCCACCCGATGGTGAAAGTTTTGCACCGTGCAGCAAAGTTTATCGTTTTGCCGGTAGGCAGCAAATATGTTGGTTAAAAAATTGGGTGAAACAGTGCAGTCGGCATCCAAAGAAATGATTATCCCGTTGGGATTTTGTGTGTTTAGGAAATGTTTAACCGCCAAATCCATCCCAATTTTACGGGCAAGTCCTACACCGGCGTGTTTTCGAGGGAGATTTTCAAAAATAAGCGGAAAAAAGCAAAGCGTATCTGTATTATTTTGGGTGGCAAATTCGATAACTTCGTTATACGTTTTTCTGTTTTGCACAACTGCTTCTTCACCCGATTTAATACCGGAGTTAATTATCACCGCCACCATCGTTTTTACCTTCGGCATTGCGCATGTGCAAAGATTTTGCAAAGTGAGTTGCAACTCTTTCTCGTTGTAGCAAGGAATCACCACAATTATATCGGCTGCAAAATCTGATGGAAATTTGGTTTGCAGGTATTCGGGTTTCTGCCTTTCTATATAAGGTTGCCAGTGTTTCATGTTGCAAAAATAAAAAATAAGGTTCTTTTTGCAAAGAACCTTATCTATATCAATTAAAATCCAATGATTTTACTTCTTTTCGGTTGTAGCCGGAGTTTTTGGGGTGTTGGTTGAAGCTGATGTTGCCGGCCCGTATTTTTTGTTCAGGAAGTCAGTTACTTCTTGTGTAATATCATATTTCTTATCGGCAAAAAGAATATTGTCGGAACCAGTATTGCTGTAAATAATCTGATATCCTTTATCTTTGTTATACTCCACTAGGCTAACTTTCACTGTGTCAGATAATTCTATGTTTAGCTTTTGTTGTTCCAGTGCAAATTCCTGAGCCAACCTTTCAGCCATTTGCTGATATTCTTGCTGCATTTTCATCAGGCGTTGCTGCTCTTGATCGTATCTTTCCTGACTCAAAAACGCGTTGTTTTGTACTTTACGTTGAAATTCCTGTGCGGCAGCATTAAACTGGCGCTCTTTTTGGTTTAAACTTGCCCGTGAGCTTTCTTCGGTTCTCATCAATGCTTCGTTTAGGTCTTTCGCGAAGTTATAATTCATCAAAAGGGAATCTACATTTACATAAGCTATTGGTAACGTGATAGAAGAGTCATTCATCATTGCATTAAGATCTCCTGTTTTTGCTCCATTTTTTCCTGTTGATGAAGTAAAATATAAGATATACAAAATAAGGATTGCGATGGCTAAAACTCCGCTAATAATGTAGGTGTTGTTATTTTTCATCTCTAATAAATTATTGTGTGTTATTATAATTTTTCTGTTAATAATTTTTCTATCGGACTTTCTCTTCTTGCGGCATCTCTGTCTTGCGATGTTGCACAACTTATTCCTTTGTCTCTCATTGCCTTGCTGCCGCCTATGTGTGTGTTTGGAAACTCACCTTTTTTGCTGAAAAACACCTTTATCCCCATCAGTAAAATGGCAATAAAAAGGAGAGCTGCACCTAAAAGTAAAGTTTTAATCATTTTATTCTTAAATTTGTGGCGCAAAGATAGTTTAAATAGCCAATTAAAAAGCAATTTTTCGTATTAAAGATACTAAATTTTTTTGTTTGAATACTTTTTTCTTGTACTTTTAGAAATTCATAATATCTCAAATTCCGAATTATGCGACAATTGAAACTTACCATAAACAACGAAAATATTTATGAACAAATAATGAAGTTTCTGAATCAATTCGATGAAAATCAACTGCAAATTGAAAAAGAATATACGTTGTCCGATTTTGAAAATTCGACTATTGAAGAACCGGCCATAGATTATTATAAATATACAGACAATGATTTCGACAGTTTCGATGAGCAGGAAGAGTATAATCCTGCACCTGACGACCCCGTTTTTTTAGCAAATAAGCGATATTTGGAAAAGATAGTGGAAAGAATGGATGCCGGATTAGCCACTTATCATACTTTTGAGGAATTTGTGGAAGCAACCGATGCAATAATAGCAAAATATGAAAATAGAGATTGAAAATACCTTTTGGATCAGGTTTCTCAGTCAATTAGATTACATCGCTTCTTACAGTCCATCAGCAGCTCGAAAGTTCAGAAAAGGAGTATTGGATGCGATTCCGCAAATTTGCAAAAATCCATATCAGTATCGAAAATCCATTCATTTTGACGATATACTCGTTCGTGATTTGGTTTATAAAGGATACACCATCACATTTCGCATCACAAAAACTCAAATAAAAGTTTTCGGATTTACCCGATACCAACAAAATGTTACGGACTGAAAATCACCTTAATAAATAAAATATATTATGACAATTAAAGATTTACAACCATCAGCTATTTGGAATTATTTCCACGACATCACACAAATTCCTCGTCCATCAAAGAAAGAGGAGAAAATTATTGCTTATCTGCTCGATTTTGCGAAAGAACATAATCTCGAAGCTAAGAAGGACAAAGCCGGCAATGTGCTAATCACAAAACCGGCAACACCGGGTAAAGAATATTTGCAGACGGTTATCTTGCAATCGCACGTGGATATGGTTTGCGAGAAAAACAGCGATGTTACACACGATTTCGATAACGATCCCATTGAAACTATTATTGATGGCGATTGGGTAAAAGCAAACGGCACCACTTTGGGAGCCGACAACGGCATTGGCGTAGCAGCGCAATTAGCTGTTTTGGCAGCCAATGATATTGCTCATGGAAAAATTGAAACTCTTTTTACTGTTGACGAAGAAACCGGATTAACCGGAGCTAACTCATTGCAACCCGGCTTTATTACCGGAAATATTTTATTGAACCTGGATACCGAAGAAGAGGGCGAAATTTATATCGGCTGCGCCGGAGGAAAAGGCACAAAAGCGTATTTTAAATACAAAGAGAAAGATGTGCCAAAGAAATATTTTTGGTTTAAAATTCAGGTAAAAGGGCTTCGTGGCGGACATTCCGGAAGTGATATCGATAAGGGTTTGGGAAATGCCAATAAAATTTTGAACCGATTTTTATACTCCATTATGCGTAAAAAATACGGTATGGTGTTATCGGAAATTGCTGGTGGAAATCTACACAATGCCATCGCACGCGAAGCGTATGCCGTGGTAGGCGTGAAAGAAAAGTACAAAGAAGATATGCGCGTAAAACTGAACGTTTTTCTTTCGCAAGTGCAAAACGAGTATAAAAAAACGGAGCCAAATCTTGATATCCAACTCGAATCGGTACAAATTCCGTCGAAAATTATCAATAAGAGCGCTACTGAAAAACTTATTCAGGCTGTTTACGCTTGTCCGCATGGAGTTATCAGCATGAGTCATGATATTGACGGACTGGTGGAAACTTCCACGAATTTGGCATCGGTGAAAATGCTCGAAAATCACACTATCGAGATTGGTACCAGTCAACGCAGTTCGGTAGAATCGCGTAAATACGATATCGTAAATATGGTTTCGGTAGTTTTTGATATGGCAGGCGCCGCGAAAATTATTAACAACGAAGGATATCCGGGCTGGGAACCTAATCCTGATTCGGAAATATTGAAAATTGCGAAAAAAGAATATAAAGCATTGTACAACAAAACGCCCAAAGTGAAAGCCATTCATGCCGGATTGGAGTGTGGGTTGTTCCTCGAAAAATATCCTAATCTTGATATGATTTCTATCGGTCCCGATATGACAGACGTTCATTCGCCGGATGAAAAAATGAAAATTTCGTCGGTAGGTAAGTTTTGGGATTATTTGGTTCGGATTTTGGAGAATATGCCGGAGCAGGTAGCTGAGTAGTTTCTAAGACATTATTGATATTAATAGCGCGAGAGTTTTTTTTAATTTTCGCGCTATTTGTTTGCAAACAAGGTTTTTCGTGTCAAATAATTTTTTATCTTTGTTTCTATGCGAAAACTTTTCTTATTTGTTTGTTTACTTTTTGTCGGTTTATCGGCTTCCATTTCCCAGCCCAATTTCCGCATCATGTTCTACAACGTGGAGAACCTGTTCGATACCGTGGATGATCCGGATAAGAACGACGATGAGTTTCTGCCTCACGGCAATATGAATTGGCAACCTTGGAAATATTGGACGAAACTCAAAAATATTACTCGTGTAATTACCGCTGTTGGCGAGATGTACTCGCCCGCGTTGGTTGGGCTTTGTGAAATCGAAAACGATAGTGTTATTTTCGATCTTACACGTCGCTCGCCGCTTCGGGCACAAGGTTATGAATATATTGTCACCAATTCTCCCGACGAACGCGGCATTGATGTAGCTTTACTTTATCAGCGGCATCAGTTCAATTTGCTGGAAAAGAACGAGTACGAAATAGTTTTTAGAGATAAAAACACACGCCCTACACGTAATATTCTTCATGCCGTAGGCAGGATTATCAACAAAGATACGCTCGATGTTTTTGTTTGTCATTTTCCATCGCGAAGTGGCGGACAGCGCGAAACGGAACCTGCCAGAATAGATGCGGCAAAGCTTTTGCGAAGCAAAGTAGATAGCCTGTTTTCGGTAAGGGAAAAAGCCAATATCGTTATCATGGGCGATTTCAACGACCATCCCAATGATAAAAGTCTTTTCCAGACGCTGAAAGCGAGAAGTTTACATGATAATCGTTCCGATAAAGAACTTTACAATATGTTTTTTCATAGGTTGAAAGAAAAGAATTTCGGCACGTATTTCTTTCGGGGCAGGTGGGAGGTGCTCGACCAATTTATCGTGAGTGGAAATCTGTTATCGGAAAGCAATTCGGTTTATATCAAAGGAGACGAAGCTCATATTTTTAAAGCCGATTTTCTTCTTCGCGAGGGGCGTTACGGCAACAAAGAACCTTTTCGTACGCATCTCGGCCCGAGATATATCGGTGGTTTTAGCGATCATTTGCCGGTATATATGGATTTGAAAATTAGCTATTAGCTGCTGACTGTTAGCTATTGGTTGGGAAGTCTGATTTTGTGATTTGTGCCATGAAATTAAAGGTGCATCATCGTTTCAGAACTTGGAAACTGATTTACGGCTGTTTCATCAATTCATCGCAACGCTAATTGCTAACAAAAGATTTTCAATATTTTATCTCTTTATTCGCTTCAAAACGAAAACTTTGTGTTAACTTTGTACGTTTTTACATCAAATTTTAATATTAACAAATAATTTATGACGAATCCAATTACAAAGCGAATCGAGCTGTCAGACGGACGCACGATTACGCTCGAAACGGGAAAATTGGCAAAACAAGCCGATGGATCAGTTGAGTTGCGTATGGGCAACACCATGCTGCTCGCCACGGTCTGCGCTGCCAAAGACGCTGCCCCCGGAGTAGATTTTATGCCGCTGCAAGTTGAATACAAAGAAAAATTTTCTGCATACGGAAGATTTCCGGGCGGATTTATGAAACGCGAAGGACGCCCTTCCGATTATGAGATACTTACCAGTCGTTTAATAGACCGCGCGCTGCGCCCTCTTTTTCCTGAAGATTACCATGCCGAAGTTTTTGTAACCGTAATGCTATTCTCGTCCGACGGCGAAGATATGCCCGATGCATTGGCCGGTTTGGCTGCATCTGCCGCGCTTGCCGTTTCAGATATACCTTTCAACGGACCGTTATCCGAAGTGCGCGTTGCACGTGTTGACGGACAGCTTGTTGTAAACCCAACTTTCAAGCAATTGGAGAAAGCCGATATGGATATTGTGGTGGGTGCAACCCTCGATAATATCATGATGGTGGAAGGCGAAATGAGTGAAGTTTCGGAAGCGGAATTGCTCGAAGCCATTAAATTTGCTCACGAAGAAATTAAAAAACACTGTCAGGCTCAACTCGAACTGATGGAACTTTGCGGAACCACCAAAAAACGTGAGTATTCGCACGAAGAAAACGACGAAGAACTCCGCAAACAAGTATGGGATATTTGTTATCCGAAAGCTTATATGGTAGCATCTTCGCAAAACACCGATAAGCATGCTCGCCTTGATGCATTTGCTGCTATTAAGGAAGAATTTTTGACTACTATTTCCGAAGAAGAGCGCGAAGAAAAAGGAGCGCTCGTATCGAAATATTACCACGATGTGGAAAAAGAAGCCATGCGTCGCAGCATTCTCGACGAAGGTAAACGCTTGGACGGAAGAACCACCACCGATATTCGCCCCATCTGGAGCGTAGTGGATTATATACAAGGACCACACGGATCTGCTGTGTTTACACGCGGCGAAACACAATCGCTTACAACAGTTACGTTGGGTACGAAATTAGACGAGAAAATCGTTGACGACGTACTTAATCACAGCACAGAGCGTTTCTTGCTACATTACAATTTTCCACCGTTCTCAACGGGAGATGCCCGTCCGCAACGTGCTACCGGTCGCCGCGAAATTGGTCACGGAAACTTGGCTCATCGTGCGCTCAAACGTATGATTCCTGTAGGATATCCGTATGTTATTCGCGTAGTTTCCGATATTTTAGAATCAAACGGTTCTTCGTCAATGGCCACGGTTTGTGCCGGAACGTTGGCGCTTATGGATGCCGGAGTACAGATGATAAAACCTGTGTCGGGTATTGCCATGGGTTTGATTTCCGAAAATAAAGGACAAAACTTTGCCGTTCTTTCCGATATCTTGGGTGATGAAGACCACTTAGGAGATATGGATTTCAAGGTGTGCGGAACCAAAGACGGAATCACCGCTGTTCAAATGGATATTAAGGTTGACGGACTTTCGTACGATATTCTTGAACAAGCCCTTGCACAAGCCAAAGCCGGTCGCGAACACATTATGGGCAGAATGATGGATACTATTTCCGAACCTCGTGCCGACCTGAAACCTCACGCACCGCGCATCGAAGTTATTGAAATTCCGAAAGACTACATCGGCGCCGTTATCGGTCCGGGTGGAAAAATTATTCAGGGAATTCAAGAAGAAACCGGAGCCACTATCACCATCGAAGAAATTGATAACAAAGGGCGTGTAGAAGTATCGGCTACCAACAAAGATTCTATTGATGCAGCCATGCGCAAAATACGCGGTATCGTTGCCGTGCCGGAAGTAGGCGAAGTGTACGAAGCTACCGTGCGTTCGGTAATGCCTTACGGCGCATTCTGCGAATTCCTTCCTGGAAAAGACGGATTGTTGCACATTTCCGAAATCGATTGGACACGACTGGAAAAAGTGGAAGATGCCGGAATTAAAGAAGGCGATAAAATTACTGTAAAACTAATCGATATCGATCCCAAAACCGGTAAATTCAAACTTTCGCGTAAGGTGTTGATGCCACGCCCACCACGGCCGGAACATCATAAACCGGAGAATGAATAATTCAAACAAATAATTTTATCAAAGCGAGCCCGAAAGGTTCGCTTTTTTTAGTTGTTGTTGCACAATTTTTTATATCTTTGTCCGTGTAAAAGACACTAACCGCACAGCGGTTTCAAACCGCCTTGCGGATAATACCTGATTTATAGTCTGACATCTAATAGCGAAGCGGTCTAAAATCTATATTATAATTATGAATAAACAATTACTTTTAGGTGCGGAAGCCATTGCACAAGCTTCATTGGATGCCGGAATTTCGGGAGTTTATGCTTATCCGGGAACACCATCTACCGAAATCACACAATTTATTCAACAATCGTCTCAGGCTCGGGAGTCGGGTGTGAGAGCAAAATGGTCAACTAACGAAAAAACAGCTTACGAAGCGGCTCTTGGTATGTCTTATGCCGGAAAGCGTGCGTTGATATGTATGAAACACGTGGGACTGAATGTTGCCGCAGATGCGTTTATGAATTCTGCCATTACCGGTGTTCATGGCGGATTAGTGGTTGTGGTTGCTGATGATCCCTCTATGCACTCGTCGCAAAACGAACAAGACAGTCGCGTGTATGGCAAATTTGCTATGCTTCCCGTTGTGGAACCCTCCAATCAGCAAGAAACGTACGATATTGTTCGATACGCTTTTGATTTATCGGAAGATATGAAACTGCCTGTTCTGCTTCGTATTCCTACTCGTTTGTCGCATTCGCGTGCGGTTGTGGTTAGAGCAGATGCGATACCGCAAAATCAACTTAACCCAACACAGGAGAAAAATAAATGGATTTTACTTCCTGTGAATGCAAGAAAAGGCTATAGAAGTTTGCTCGAAAAGCAATCCCAATTAATCAATTTATCCGAATTTTCTAAATTCAACAAGCTAATATCGGGTACGGGAAACAAGGCTGTTATTGCATTCGGAATCGCATATAATTACGTAATGGAAGTAATAAAAACGTTTAATTTGGATATACCGGTTCTGAAGTTGTCTCAATATCCCTTGCCGGAAAACAAAATACGCGAATTTGCCGCTAAATATAGCGAAATTCTAATTGCCGAAGAAGGTTATCCCGTTTACGAAGAACTGTTGAAAGGCTTTTTCGGAAATACTAAATTTCGTGGGCGATTAGACGGTGCTTTGCCACGTACTGGAGAACTTTCACCAAACGTACTCGCTAAAGCATTAGGCATTAAAACAAATGATGAACAAGTTATTCCGGCTATTGTTGCACCACGTCCGCCGATGTTGTGCCAAGGATGCAGCCACCGCGATCTTTTTGATACCGTTATTCAGGCAATGGAGATGTATCCGCAACGGCATGTTTTTGGCGATATCGGTTGCTATACGTTAGGAGCGTTGCCGCCTTATAATGCTATAAGCACGTGCGTGGATATGGGTGCGTCTATAACCATGGCAAAAGGCGCTACCGATGCAGGTTTGCATCCTGCGGTTGCTGTTATTGGAGATTCTACTTTTACGCATTCGGGAATTACAGGATTATTGGATGCTGTGAACGATGGAAGCGCTGTTACTGTAATTATTTCCGATAATGGTACTACTGCTATGACAGGTGGACAGGACTCATCGGGAAGCGGTAGATATTACGATATTTGCAAAGGCATTGGTGTAGATGAAAAACATATTCGGGAAATAATTCCATTGAAAAGAAATCTTGAGGAAAATGTAAGAGTGTTGAAAGAAGAGCTTGAATACAAGGGAGTTTCGGTTATAATCTCTCAACGCGAATGTGTGCAAACGGCAGTGAAAAACAGAAAACAAAAAGGAAAATAAACGTCATGCAAAAAAATATAATTATATCCGGCGTGGGTGGTCAGGGAATTCTGACTATGGCATCCATTATCGATTTAGCTGCCATGAATTTAGGATTGAATGTAAAACAGGCCGAAGTTCACGGTATGAGTCAGCGTGGCGGTGCAGTAGAATCGCATCTTCGCATTTCATCGGAAGAGATTTTCTCCGACCTTATTCCCGTGGGAAGAGCAGATATTATTCTCTCCATTGAGCCGATGGAATCGTTACGTTATTTACCGTTTCTTTCGCCTTACGGCGTTATTGTAACGGCAACGGAACCCTACATTAATATAGGAAATTATCCCGACGAAAAAGAGTTATTAGACACTATTTCCGCCTCGGCAAAGCATGTTTTTGTAAATGCCGAGTCGTTGGCAAAAGAGGCTGGAAGCGCCAAAGCCTACAACGTGGTTATGCTTGGAGCCGCTTCGCCTTACTTGGATATGCCGATTGAAGAATTGGAAAAAGCCATTGAAATGCTTTTCTCGAGAAAAGGAGAAGAAATGGTGAAAATGAATGTGAAAGCTTTCCGATTGGGTTTGGAAAATGCAGAGAACAAAGATTAAAGAACAAATACGGTGTTGAGGGATACTTTAGCATCAAACATAAAATACTATGACAAGATTTGCAAGTAGTGTTTCCGGCCTACGTTCGTCGGAAATCAGAGATTTAATGAAGCTGGCGGCTTCTCCCGATATTATTTCGTTCTCGGGTGGAATGCCGGGCAACGAACTTTTTCCGTTGGATATGATGGATGAGATTTACGGATCTCTTACCGAAAAAGATAAACAAATTGCCATGCAATACGGACCCACAAATGGGTTGCCGATGTTGCTGGAGTCTCTATCCGATTATCTCGAAAAGAAAGGATTGCCTGTGAAGAAAAATCGGTTAATGGTAACCACCGGTTCGTTGCAGGCCATAAATATTTTGGCAAAAGCATTTATCGACCCGGGAGATAATGTGGTGGTGGAAACCCCTTCTTTCATTGGTGCGTTATCGGCATTTCGCTCGTATGAAGCCAATATTATTTCTGTTCCTCTCAATCGTGATGGCATTGATATCGAACAACTAAAAACAACCTTGGAATCTACTCACCCGAAACCGAAATTTCTCTACTTCTTGCCTAATTTCCACAATCCGGCAGGCATAGTTTACTCCGAAGAGGTGAAAAGACAAATGATTGATTTGTTGAGGGATAAAGATATTCCACTTATCGAAGATGATGTATACAGCGATTTGTATTTTTACGAGGAAGATGTAGCGAAGATGAAAAACATCAAAACAATTGATCCCGAAGGAATCGATGTGTGTTTTACCGGCTCATTCTCCAAAGTTCTTGGTCCCGGACTGCGTTTGGGATGGATGCTTGTGCCAGAACATATTTATCAAAAATGCGAATTGATTAAGCAATCCATCGATGCCTGTTCGCCCAGTCTTTCGCAGGTAGTGGCCGACAAGTTTCTTCGCAAAGGATACATTGACAAATATACGGAAAGCGTACGCTTGGAATATAAAAAGCGTGGACTGGCAATGATTGCCGCGCTCGAAAAATATTTACCCAATTATGTTTCGTTCGAAAAGCCACGAGGTGGTTTTTACATTTGGCTGCACTTGCCCAAAGGAACAGACAGCACCCTTATTTTGAAAAAAGCCATAGATAAAGGGGTGGTTTTCGTTACCGGAAAAACTTTCGATCCCGACGGTGTGAAAAACGATTGTATGCGCGTTTCGTTTTGTAATACCGATGTAGAAACCATCAACAAAGGTATTCCTATTGTGGCGGAAGCCATTCGCGAAGTTTGCGGATGAAAAAAGAAGAACGAAAAACGTAGATTAATGAAAAAAGCCGATAAGTTTTAATTTATCGGTTTTTTATTTTTTTCTCTCCAAGTTTTGGAGACACATCTGACCGATTGTCGATTTGATGCGTTAAGTATAGTTTATTCGCCTGTCGGAATCGGAATCGGCTCTTCGTCGATAGTGAAGTCGATAGGTAATAAACACTTTACGTTCACCTTTTCGCCGTTGTTTTCTCCCGGCACCCATTTCGACATAAGGCTGAGTACTCTTATAGCTTCATTATCGAGTTGAGGATTAATACCTTGTATAACTTCGATGTTGGATATAGAACCATCGGCAGCTACTATGAAAGAGCACAGAATTCTACCTTCAATTCCTTGCTGACGAGCTTCTTTCGGATACCGTATTTGGTGCGAGATAAATCCGGCCAGCTCTTTTTCTCCATGCGGATATTGCGGCATTTTGTCCACAATGGAAAATATTTCGGAGTTAGCAATTTCGGTATTTGTTTTAGTGCAATTGGCAGCCGGAGTTCTTGTGGTGCGAGCTACGGTATTTGCATTTTTGTTTAGCCGAAAATACATGGGAACATAGCTTTTGGAACGAACAAATTCTTCTTTATATTTAGCCGGACGCCAAGGTGGCATAGCCTGTAAGATGCGCAAAGCTTCTTTATTTAATGATGAATCGGCGCGGTGAATAATATCAAAATTCGTTAATGCTCCGTCTTTTTCAACTATAAATGTGTAAACTACCAAGCCTTGTGCATTGCGTTCGGTAGCATCGGCCGGATAGCGGAGCATGTTGGATATGAACTTATGCATTTCTGCTGTTCCTCCCGTGTAAATAGCCGGAATATCGGGATCTTCAATTATTTTTCCTTCGTAAACAGGTGGAGGTTGAGAAGCAAAAGAACTTGGCAGCTCGGCGACTTGACGATTGGGTAAATCTGCTCCCGATGCAATAATAGGAAATACCGTTACGCCAGAAACGAACAGCGATAAAAATAACGTTTTAAAATTCATTTATTCGTAGATGTTGCTTTGACTTTTTTTATTCGAGGAGCAAAGATAACAAAAAACTCAACGTTTCTAAAAGGTCTTTTTGACATTAACAAAATTATTCTTAGTTTTGTGATGGTTTTTCATCATCGTGGTAATTCTGTTTTACAATTTTTCCACGAAAAAAAGCAGCCGGATATGGAAGTGAAGCGCCTTTTGCCGGCTGCTTGATTTTTTATAGATTTCCATCCCACCATAAACCACGAAAAATTTCTATCTTTGTTTTTACTAATTAAGCTAACGATATGAACTTATCAACTCCTCCATCCGTTATCAAAGCCCACGATTTAAGTCGTTTTCAGTTTCGCGATACACCTTTTGTGAAATTAATGAGCAGGCGTATCTATAACGTTCTTTTCATTGCTTCGCAATACGATATGTTTATTCTTGAAGACGACGGACGGGTGGATGAACAGATTTTCAACGAATATACATCGCTCAATCTCCGTTATCCACCGCGTTTTACACAAGTGAGCACCACGGAGGGAGCTATGGAAGAACTTCGTGCTAATCGTTATGAGCTTATTATCTGTATGCCGAACATGGACAACCACGAAATCTTCGCTCAGGCAAAAGTGATCAAAAACAAGTTTCCATATATTCCCATTGTATTGCTGACACCATTTTCTAAATCGGTTACACGAGTGCTGGAAAAAGAAGATATCTCGGGGATGGACTACGTCTTTAGCTGGTTGGGAAATACCGATTTGTTGCTTGCCATCATCAAACTGATTGAGGATAAGATGAATGTTGAGAGTGATGTGAAAACGGTTGGTGTACAGACTATTATGTTGGTAGAAGATTCCGTCCGATTTTATTCATCGGCATTGCCCTTGCTCTACAAATATGTTCTTAACGAGTCGAAGGAATTCTCTAAAGAAGCGCTTAACGACCACTTGCGCATGATGCGTATGCGTGGAAGGCCGAAAATTTTATTAGCCCGAAACTACGAAGAAGCCGTCGAGCTTTATAAGACTTATGGCAATAATATGCTGGGCGTTATATCGGACATCAGTTTTAACCGTGAAAATAAAAAAGATAAGTTAGCCGGAAAAGTATTGGGTGATTGGATTCGAAAACAAGACAAATATATTCCGATAATTTATGCCTCATCGGAGTCTGAAAACAGGAAATATGCCGCAGAAGTAAACGCTAAATTTATAGATAAAAATTCAAAAACTTTTCCGCTGGATTTTCATAAAGCCGTAAAAGAGAATTTAGGATTTGGTGATTTTGTTATTGTTGCACCAAAATCTCAGGAAGAAATTTTTAGAATTAAAAACTTGAAAGAGTTGCAGTTAAATATTCATCAAATTCCTGATGATTCTCTGTACTATCATCTTTCGAGAAATCATTTTTCGCGCTTTTTCTATACTCGGGCTATGTTTCCAGTAGCCGAAATGTTGAAAAAGATAGATGTGTCGGCATATGCCAATATGGAGGATGCACGCGAGTTAATTTATCAGGCCATAGTGGAATACCGACGGATGAAAAATACGGGTGTTGTTGCTGTTTTTGAGAAAGATCGTTTTGATAAATACTCCAACTTTGCCCGAATTGGTGAGGGATCGTTAGGAGGAAAAGGCCGCGGACTGGCTTTTATAGGACAAATTGTGAAAACACATTTGGAACTTAATAGCCATGAGAACTTCTCGATAACCACTCCTAAAACTGTGGTATTATGTACAGATATTTTCGATGAATTTATGGAAGCAAACAACCTATATAATATTGCGCTTTCGTATCGTCCCGATGAAGATATTTTGAAGCATTTTTTGGCAGCGAAACTACCTAAACGCTTAATTAGTGATTTTTTGGTCTTTTTCGATGCTATTTCTTCACCTGTCGCTATCCGATCTTCAAGTTTACTGGAAGATTCTCAGTATCAGCCGTTTGCGGGAATATATTCAACCTATATGATTCCTTATGTACACGATAAATACGAAATGGTTCGTTTGTTGAGTAACGCTATTAAAGCAGTGTATGCATCTGTTTTCTATAAAGACAGTAAAGCGTATATGGCTGCAACTCAAAATCTTATAGACCAAGAAAAAATGGCAATTGTGTTACAGGAAGTGGTGGGTAGCAAGTATGGAAATCTCTTTTATCCGGCTATTTCGGGAGTTGGTCGCTCAATAAATTATTATCCTATCGGCAACGAAAAAACGGAAGATGGAATTGTGAACATGGCAATGGGACTTGGGAAATATATTATGGACGGACATCAAGGTTTGCGTTTTTCTCCGTTACATCCTAAAAATATATTGCAATTAAGTTCGTTTGATGTGGCTTTGCGAGACACGCAAACACAGTTTTATGCACTCGATCTGGAGTCGATGTCAAAAGACTTCACCATTGACGAAAGCTTCAATTTACAAAAAATACCTATCCAACAAGCCGAGACAAACAGCCCGCTACGATACGTGTCATCTACTTATGATATTAATGATCAGATAATTCGTGATGGTTTTTATGAGGGTGGTAGAAAAATTATTTCTTTTGCAAATATTTTAAAGCACGATACGTTGCCGCTTGCAGAGACATTAGATAAAGTGTTGAAAGTAGGGCAGCAGGAAATGGGACGTCCGGTAGAAATAGAATTTGCCGTGAATATAAAAAGTCAGCAGGAAGCCGAGTTTTTTTTATTACAAATTCGTCCGATAGTGGATAGCAAAGAAGTTGTGAATGAAGACTTAGACAAAATCGATAAATCAGAGATAGTACTTTATTCTTGTAACGCTCTTGGAAACGGAATATCCACCGATGTATTTGATATAGTTTACGTGAAAACCAAGAATTTTTCTGCAGCCGATAATCCTACGATAGCCAGGGAGATTGAAAAGCTAAACCATCGGTTTATGGAAACCGATAAAAATTATGTGCTAATTGGCCCGGGACGATGGGGCTCATCCGATCCGTGGTTGGGAATTCCGGTAAAATGGTCGCACATTTGTCAGGCACGTGTTATTGTTGAGTCGGGTTTGGAAAATTATCGAATTGAGCCGAGTCAGGGAACACATTTTTTTCAAAATCTGACATCGTTTGGTGTGGGTTATTTCACGATCAACTCCTTTCTTCAGAACGGCGGCTTTGTTGATGAAGATTTTCTTAATGCTCAACCAGCTGTATTTGAAACAGATTTTATTCGTCATGTCAGTTTCGATCAATCGTTGACGATAAAGATTAGCGGAAAGAAAAGAATTGGCGTGGTGATGAAGCCGTGACGTTATTTAATGGTAAAAATTTATATTACACCGCATATTTTTATATATTTGTTTTTTAAACACCCTAAAATATGGAAATTATAGCACGCATAAACATAGACACTCCCACCGGTCGCAAAATTGTTCGCGACTTGGCGCGCCGTAAGGTTGTGAAACTGGAAATTCCGATGTCGGAAAACGAGAACGAGAAATCATCGCTGACCCACGATGAAATTTGGAGTAGAGTTGAAAAAAAGATGAACGAACATTACGGAACCAACCATAAACTTAATTACTGATTAGTGACAAAATTTGTTCTCGAATATTCGTTGGCTGCCGAAAAGGATATTGAACACTTAACTAATACAATTCTGTATCGGTACAAAGCGCCGATGACAGCATTTAAATACGTTCAAGGATTATTGACGGTTATAAATGCACTGAAAATAAACGCGCCTGTTTTCCTGATCCAAACCAATGAAAAACTCTGTGCACGGTATGGAGACTCTGTTCGCCGTGTAAATTTCAAGAAAATGACGGTACTTTACAGTATTCGTGATTCAACTGTATTTATTCATCGAATAGTCCCCCAATCAACAATTATCCTTTAATCGTTGTTTTATTTGAGATGATTTATGAAAAAATGGCTGTTGCTTTATGGAATTTGCCGCTTTTTCGCATCTTTATAATAAAACTGAAAACAAACTCGTATGAAAAAACTTTTAATGATAGCAATCGCGGGGATATTTTTTCTTTCGCTGCAAGCACAAACCAAACAGACTATGAACTACGACCAAGCCTGGAAAAAAGTAGCCGAACTGGAACAGAAATCGCTTCCTAAATCGGCTGCTGAAGAAGTGAACAGTATTCTGAGAAAGGCGATTGCCGAAAAAAACAGCCCGCAAACCATCAAGGCGCTCATTCATCAGGGAAAATACAATTTGGCGATTGACGCGCAAAACGATACGGTGATTTTCCGCAATCTAGCCGATATGCTTGCCAAATCGACAGACGTAGTGGAGAAATCTGTATTGCACTCGATGTTGGGCGAATTGTACTTGCAATATTACCAAAAAGGCCAATGGCAAATAAACCAACGTACGGCGTTAATCGGTTTCGTGCCCGCGGACATGAAGGAGTGGTCGAAAAATAACTTTTACGACAAGGTGGTGGAGCATCTCAACGCATCCATAAAAGAGCGCGCTCAACTCGAAAAAGCGCAGGTACAACCCTACGAACCGGTTGTGACGCTGGGTAAGGACTCACGCCGTTTTTATCCCACCATGTACGACTTTTTAGCGCGGCGCGCTATTGAGTTTTTCAACCAAATAGACGAAGAAACGGATTTAAGCCGTTCGCTGGCGAAGAAAAACATCGTTTCGCAATCGTTGTTTGCTCCTTCAAGTGAATTTATAAAACTGAATTTTGATCCTCAACCTGAAGAATACAATCTTTGGGCGCTGGAAACCTACAAGAAACATCTCGCTTCGCTTTCAAACAGAAATTTAAACACATCAGTTATTCTCTCGGAACTTAATAAATTGGATTATCTTGCCAAGCTTCGCAACGCTCATCAACAATATGCTTCCCCTTTGTTGCAATCAATGTTGAAAAAATGGGAAAACGACCCGATAAGTGTGGAAATTGTGGATAAGATAGCCGATTTTTACACGCGCCAAATCGCCGAATTTTCGCAGGAAGACAGCGTGAAACGATTGGGAAAAACAAAAGAACTTTACGAATTGCTGCAAACAACAATTCGTAAATTCCCAAAATACGAACGAATATCTATTCTCGAAAATCGGTTGCTGCAACTTACCCAGCCCAATTTTCAGGTGAAAGGGAACAACACTTTTGCTGCGAAAGCTGAGAAAACACTCACGGTTGAATATAAAAACCTGAAAAAACTTACCGCAAAACTCTATCGTCTCGATTCTTCTTTTTCTGCTCTTTACAATAACAACAGGAGCGGTCAGCAAAAGAACGAGAAGAAAACACTCGTTCGGGAAATAGAAATCCTGCTTGCATCGAAACAACCTTACGAATCGGCACAAACCGATTTTACACTGAATGTCTCTGAGTTCGGTTCGTATAAACTCGAGTTTGAGTCTGACCCTGCTACCCAAAAAGAAAACAACGACAGTTTTTACTTTTCCGTTTCCGATTTGGCTGTTTTCAGCCGTCTGTCGGCAAAGAATAAGTACGAGTTTTTTGTGGTAAATCGTACAAGCGGCGAACCAGTGAAAAATGCCCGTGTAAATATCTATAAACTGCCGGGGAACTGGTATAATTCTGCGCTCGTACTTGAAACGGCAGTTTCGGTAAATGAGCTTGGACTGGCGGTTTACAATAAAAATATTCCCAATAACGACGTTTTTTATCAAGTTGTTTCCGGAAGCGATAATGGTTCTGTATTGAATCAGTTTCCGTGGAGTTATTATTACGAAGACAGTCAGCAGCAAACATCCGAAAATGTGAATATTTTCACTGACCGAAGTTTGTATCGTCCCGGACAAACGGTTTATTTCAAGGCAATTGCCACAACAACTACAGCCGATAAAGCAAAGATTATTCCCAATAAATCCATCGAATTTATTTTACGCGACGCCAATTATCAGGAAGTTTCCAAACAAACGCTCAAAACGAACGAATTTGGCTCTGTTTCGGGTGAATTTATACTTCCGCAGGGAACATTGACCGGACATTTCAATATAACCACCAGCAATGGAAACGCAGGTTTCAGAGTGGAAGAATACAAACGTCCCACGTTTGAAGTAACTTTCGATAAAATCGAAAAAACTTACAAATTTGGCGAAGAAATTACGCTGAAAGGCAAAGCCGAAAACTATTCCGGTATAAAACTGCAAAACGCTAATGTAAGCTATCGCATTACACGTCAGCAATCGTGGTGGTGGCGATGGGGCGGGCCGCCCGAGCATTTTGTCGAAGGCGTTGCAACGACCGATGAAAACGGGGAGTTTGAAATAACATTCACGCCCGAAAAAGCGGATGAAGGAACTTCATCACGCGCGATTTATTCGTTTAACGTAGAAGCTACCGTTACTGATGTGAACGGCGAAACGCAGGTCGGAAATTATTCCGTTACAGTTGGTGATATTTCGATGATGCTAAACGTGGAAATGCCCGATCAGCTGGAAAAATCATCTGCCGATAAGATTGTAATTTCTGCCAAAAACTTAGATGGAAACGGTATAAAATCATCGGGAACGTATCAGGTCTTCTCGTTACACGAAAACGACTCTGTCAACACGCAAGTGTTACAAGGAAATTTTGAAACCGGAGAGCAAACGGCATTGAAAGAACAATTAAAGAAACTTCCTTCGGCAAAATACCGCATTAAACTGCAATCGAAAGACGATCGTGGAAATGAAATTACCGTCGAAAAAGATTTTGTGCTGTTCGCGTATTCCGATAAACGCCCGCCTATAAAAACCAATGAGTGGTTTGTTGTGAAAAACAACACGTTTTCATCGGATAAACCGGCTGAAATCATCCTCGGAGCGACCGATAACCTGAATGTTCTGTACGAGCTTTGGCGTGAAAATACGTTATTGGAGCGGAAATGGGTGAAAATAAACAACGAAAATAGATTATTTACTATTCCCTATAAACCGGAATACAAAACCGGCGTAATGTTGATGCTAACGTACGTGAAAGATGAGAAACTTTATGTAAAACGCACTGAATTGCTTTTAGAGAAAGAGAAAACAGGATTAGATGTTAAATTGGATGTGTTCCGTAATAAAATTCGACCAGGTACCCAGGAAGAATGGCGGATTTCTATAGCTGACACCAACAGAAAACCGGTTTTAGCAGAAGTGTTGGCGGGAATGTATGACTTTTCGCTTGATCAAATTTATCCTTCTCAAAAATGGGAATTGAGTTTGCCGTTTTTTTATAATATGATGGTGAATAATCAGATAGAAGGCGATGAATCATTCGAATTAAGAACGATAAACGGATATATCGTGCAACATTTCAAAAATGTAAGTCCGTTTGTGTTTGACCGGTTCAATTGGTTTGATTTTTCACTCTATCGTTATGGGAGAATGATGATGAGAAGTGCAAAAGCTGAAAATGTGGAAACTATGACGTACCAAGTCAGTGAAGAAAAAATGCTAATAATGCAGGGTGGCTTAAATCTACCACCGCCACCATTACCACCATATGCGCCGATTGCGATTCAAATGGAAGATGCATCTGGTTATGAATTGCAGAAAAATGTTGTTAAGGATTTGAGTGCTCAAGAAGAATCTAAATCTCCCCAAATCCGTCGCAATTTTAACGAAACCGCTTTCTTTTTCCCGCAATTGCGCACCAACGACAAGGGCGAAACACAAATCGCATTTACCGTTCCCGAAAGCAATACCAAATGGCGTTTCCGCGTGTTGGCGCACGATAAAAACCTGAACACGGGTGAAGCCGAAGCGTTTACAACATCGCAAAAAGAGTTGATGATTACGCCCAATATGCCGCGGTTCCTTCGTCACGGTGACAAAACAAGCATTTCAACCAAAATCACCAATCTTTCGGAAGGTGCGGTGAGCGGAAACGTGCGTATCGAATTTTTCAATCCGACAACGGAAGAAATGGTGAGTGGAGTTTCAATAGAAAACCAATCACAATCGTTCACATTGGAACAAAATGCATCCTCCGATGCTTTGTGGACGTTTAATATGCCTAGTGATATTGATATTATCGGCGTGCGGATTGTGGCGCAAAGCGCATCGTTCAGCGACGGTGAACAACACGCTCTTGTCGTGTTGCCAAACCAGATGCTTGTCACCGAAGCGATACGGATAGATGTGAACGGAAAGCAAACCAAAGAATTTGAGATGGACAGATTGGTAAACAAATCATCTAGCACCATCCAAGATTACCGATTGACGTTGGAATTTACATCCAATCCGGCTTGGTACGCCGTGCAGGCACTTCCCGTTTTGAGCGCGCCCGAGAGCGATAACGCCGTTTCGTGGTTCGCATCGTATTACGCCAACACGCTCGGCACGCGCATCGGCAAAGCGTATCCCAAAGTTTCAGCAATGATTGAAGCGTGGAAAAAACAGGGTGGAGATTCGGAAACATTGTTATCGAATTTAGAGAAAAACCAAGAACTGAAGGCCGTTTTATTAGAAGAAACACCTTGGGTACTGGAAGCAAAGAACGAATCGGAACAAAAGCAAAAACTATCACTGCTTTTCGATTTAAACCGCAACCGGAATCTCACGCGTCAGGCCATCGACAAACTCAAAGAATTGCAAACGTCGCAAGGCGGATGGAGTTGGTTCAAAGGGTTTTATCCGAGCCGGAGCATTACGCAGTATATCCTTTACGGATTCAATCAGTTGAAAGAACTGAAAGCTACGGAATTTACCGATGAAATTCGCACGATGCAGTCGCAAGCCGTTTCCTATATCGACAGCGAAGCAATTCGCAGTTTCGAACAACTGAAAAAATTCAATAAAGATTGGAGAAACTTAAAAACCATCCCGATTTCCGATTTGGAATACCTGTATATCCGTTCCAATTACGGACAATATCCGTTGGATGCCAACACAAAGGAAATGGTTGATTTTTATACGTCGGTTATCGAGAAAAACTGGACACAGTTTGATTTGTACGAACGTTCGCTTATCACCGTCCTGATGCAGAAAAACGGAAAACAAAATATCGTGCAGGATATCCTGAAATCGTATCGCGAGCACGCCACCGTTTCCGATGAAATGGGAATGTTTTGGGCGAACAATCGTGCACACGTCTTTATGTCGCAATCGGCTGTATCGGTACACACGTTCATTATGGACGCTTTCCGCATCAGCGGTGCAAAATCCGCTGAAATGGACAATATGAAACGTTGGCTGTTGAAGCAGAAACAAACGCAACTGTGGGAGTCCACGCACGCTACAATGGATGCCGTTTATGCACTGTTGAGCACGGGAAGCGACTGGTTCTCATCGGAAAATAAAACCACGGTAACGGTCGCCGATAAAGTGATTGAACCTGCCAAACAAGAACTGGGCACGGGATATTTCAAAGAAACGTGGCATAAATCAGAAATTACGCCGCAAATGGGACAGGTGATAATTGAAAACTCAGGCAATGCTCCGGCGTGGGGCGCACTTTACTGGCAGTATTACGAAGATTTGGATAAAATATCGAAAACCGATGCGTCGCTCGATGTGGAGAAACTTTTGTTCGTGGAAAAAACCGATGCATCAGGGACAAAACTTATCCCGGTTACTGAAAATAGTCCGTTGAAAGTTGGCGATAAAGTGATTGTTCGCCTGACTGTCCGTACCGACCGTGATTTGGAATTCGTGCATCTGAAAGATATGCGAGCTGCCGCTTTCGAACCCGTAGAGCAACTTTCGGGCGTGAAATGGCAAGGCGGAACCATCTATTATCAAACATCGAAAGATGCATCCACCAATTTTTATTTCGATACGCTCCCGCGCGGAACGTATGTTTTTGAATACGGCGTTTTCGTTACCCGAACAGGTGATTATTCCAACGGAATTACCACTATTCAATGTATGTACGCACCGGAATTTACGTCGCATACGGCGGGGATTCGGGTGAGAGTAAATGAGTAAAATTTACTCATATCGTGAAAATAACGTTAAATAGGGAACAATTTTTAAACGAAATGGTTATTTTTGTGTCATTAAATACGGGCTGAATTTCAAAAATATGAATACTATAACAATAAAACTTCCATCGTCTTTAGATACAAAGCTGTTTGATCCATCGGTTTATTTGGCGGCTAAGCTGTATGAAGATAGTATTTTGTCTGCCGGACAAGCTGCTGAAATGGTTGGTTTATCAAAACGTACATTCATCGAGATGTTAGGCCGCTATGGTGTATCGCTTTTTAGCACATCTGTAAAAGATTTGGAAAAGGATATTGCCAATGCCTGAAAATATAGTTATTGCAGACACAAGTTGTTTGATAGCATTGGCCAAAATTAAGGCGTTGCTTTTGTTGAAGGCTTTATACTCCAATATTTTCATTACGTCTGAAATCGCAAGAGAATTTGACGAAGTTATTCCCGAATGGATTCTCGTAGAAGAAGTAACTAATAAAAACTACTTGCAGATATTGGCAACAAGATTGGATATAGGTGAAGCATCGGCGATTGCGTTGGCAATGGAGAAACGTAATGTTTTGTTGATACTTGACGATTTGAAAGGACGAAAAGAAGCCGAAAAATTAGGTTTTGCCATTACAGGTACATTAGGTGTTCTTTTTAAAGCCCAAAGAGAAAATGTTATCGAATCAATAAAACCGTATCTTAATAGTTTAAAAACAGTTGGTTTTAGGATTTCTTCCGAACTTGAAATGAATCTTTTGAAGCGTAGTGGAGAAAAATAGCACAATGTGAGTTTTTGATTCAAGTTATTGTGTTAATTTTATGTCGAAAACGATAAATATAAAAGTAATCAAATATAACATACAACAATGAGAAAATTAAGTTTCATCTTACTATTCAGTATCTTATTAAGCGGAGTTGCATTTTCGCAATCAGTTCCAAAAGCGCAATTCAAGAAGAATATTCACGATTTTGGAACCATCAAAGAAGAAATTGGAGCCGTAACCACTCAATTCGAGTTTACCAACACGGGCAAAAGCCCATTGATTATACAACGCGTTTCAACATCTTGCGGATGTACTACACCGAGTTACACGAGAGAGCCGATATTGCCCGGGAAAAGTGGTATAATTGAAGCTAAATACTCAACAATTGCGCGCCCCGGCACATTTAATAAAACAATAACTGTGTATACCAACGCACCTGATACTGTGTATGTACTGACAATTAAAGGTAATGTAACACCTAGAGAATAATATTTTATCTTACCTTTTAGGTGAAAAAATAAGCCGAATGGAGTATCTTTGCAAAAGAACTTTATTCGGTTTTTTATTTTCAAAACTATGCATCATCCGGAAAACGATCCTAAATATCTGAGTCTAAATGTCAATAAGGGAATAGCTCAGCCACCAAGCATAAATCCGTATTTACATCTTCGCAAGAAGCAATACAGGAAAGAATATTCGGTTAATGAGTTTGCCGAAGGAATTTTGGCAGGAAATATCACGATGTTGAGTCAGGCTGTGACGTTGGTGGAAAGCTCCAAGCCGGAACATCAGGTAATGGCTCAGGCTATTATCGAAAAATGTTTGCCATATTCTGGAAACTCTATTCGTGTAGGAATTACAGGCGTTCCCGGTGCTGGAAAAAGCACTTCGATAGATTCTTTTGGGATATATTTGGTTGAGAAAGGGCATAAATTGGCTGTTTTGGCGATAGACCCGTCGAGCGAGCGTACCAAAGGAAGTATTCTTGGCGATAAAACCCGAATGGAAAAACTTTCGATACAAGAAAATGCTTTTATTCGTCCTTCACCTTCGGCCGGTTCGTTGGGTGGCGTTGCTCGTAAAACACGTGAAACCATTATTTTGTGCGAAGCTGCCGGATTCGATTATATTTTTGTGGAAACCGTTGGAGTAGGGCAATCGGAAACTGCCGTTCACTCGATGGTTGATTTCTTTCTGTTGATCCAACTTGCCGGAACAGGTGACGAACTACAGGGAATTAAGCGCGGAATTATGGAAATGGCTGATGGAATTGTGATTAACAAAGCCGATGGCGATAACATAGAAAAAGCGAAAATGGCGCAAGGGCAACTTCGAAATGCGTTGCATCTATTTCCGCTTCCGGAATCGGAATGGGCGCCCGAAGTGCTTACTTATTCAGGATATTACGCCTTGGGAATCGATGAAGTTTGGGATATGATTCATCGGTATATAGAATTTGTGAAGAATAATGATTATTTCGATGTTCGTCGCAACAAACAATCGAAATTTTGGATGTACGAAACCATTAACGAGCGGTTGCGAAACGACTTTTATCAAAATGCCGAAATAGAAAAATTAATGCCATTGTTGGAGACGGAAGTCCTTTCAGCACGAAAAAGTTCGTTTGTAGCTGCAAAAGAAGCATTGGACAAGTATTATTTGAAGACGAAAGAGCTAAGATAATAGACTTTTAGACTTCTTCTCTGATAGACGATAGACCATTTAGAATTTTCTTGCAGTTGTGTTTTTATGTGAACTGGAAAAGTCTAAATCGAAAAGATAAGCAAGAAAAAACCAAGACTTTTCACTGCATGTCTTGGTTCTTTGCTCCTGGCTCTTATGTCTCTTTGTATTTACTCCATATTATGAAAAACGTTTTGTACGTCGTCGTCTTCTTCAAATTTCTCGAGAAGTTTTTCTATTTGTGCGCGTTGTTCGTCATTTAGTGATTTTGTGTCGTTTGGGATGCGCTCGAATTCGGCAGAATGAATTTCAAAACCGTTTCCTTCAAGATAGGATTGGATGTCGGAATACGATTTAAATTCACCGTAAAGAATGATATCACCTTCATCTTCTTCCACTTCGTCAACGCCGTAATCGATAAGTTCCAGTTCCAAATCTTCCAGAGAAACACCGTCTTTTTGAGCGATTTTAAACACACATTTGTGATCGAACAAAAATTCCAGACTTCCCGATGTTCCTAACGAACCACCGTGTTTGTTGAAATAGCTTCGAACGTTTGCCACAGTACGTGTAGGATTATCGGTGGCGGTTTCCACCACAATGGCAATGCCGAATGGACCATAACCTTCGTACACCATTTCTTTGTAATCCGATACGTCTTTGTCCGTCGCTTTTTTTATGGCGCGTTCCACGTTTTCCTTCGGCATATTTTCTTTTTTTGCCTGTTGTATCAGCACGCGTAAACGCGGATTGGAATCGGGATCGGGACCACCGTCGCGCGTGGCAATGGTTATTTGTTTTCCCAGTTTTGTGAACACGCGGGCCATGTTGCCCCAGCGTTTCAATTTTGTTGCTTTTCTATATTCAAATGCTCTTCCCATAATTTTGGCTGTTGGTTTTTAGCTGTTTGCTATTAGCTTGTTTGTGTAAATTATTCAACCTTTCGTTTTCTCTTTTTCGCTTGTGCCCTTGTGCCCTTGTCTCCAAGTCGCCCTATCGCAATTGCGCTCCCAGTTCTTTCTCCAAATTCAGTCGTATTTTCTGCATAACGGCGTCAATCTGTTTATCGTTAAGTGTTTTTTCTTCATCTTGCAACATGAAATTCACCGCGTACGATTTTTTGCCTTCGGGCAGATTCTTTCCTTCGTATACATCGAACAACGATATTTCTTTCAGCAGCTTCCTTTCCGATTTTTTTGCTACTTGCTCTATTTGTTCAAAGGTAATACTTTTATCGATAAGTAGCGCTAAGTCACGGCTTACAGGCGGATATTTAGATATTTCAGAAAAACGAACTTCGCTTTTGGTGGTCTCTTTCAAGATTGTATCCCAATTTAGTTCGGCAAAGAAAACATCGGTATCAATATCAAATTTCTTCAAGATATTTCCCGACACAATTCCAAAATTTCCAACTTGTTGCTGATGTGTACGTATGCTCATTCCTGTGGAATAAATATCGGATTCAATGGCTTCAAAAATAATCTGATTTTTGGTGAAACCCATTCGTTTCAGGATATTTTCGATATGTGCTTTCAGTTGAAAAACAGAAGTTTCGGTTTGCGAGGCAGCCCAGTTTTTTGAGTTGCTGTCACCACAAATCCAGAGTCCAAGATACGTCTCTTCGGAATGTCCTGAGAGGATTTTATCTTCTCGTTTTCTGCCTGCGTCAAAAAAGTAACAATTACCGAATTCGTAAAAATGTAAATCGTAATGTTTGCGATTCCGGTTATAGGCAATACTCTCTAATCCGCCATAAAGCATCGTTTGACGCATTACGCCCAAATCGTTGCTAAGCGGATTCAACAGTGATACACAGCGGTTGAGCGGATAAGTTTCGTTATTCTCGTAATACGATTTTTTGGTGAGCGAATTGTTCATTATCTCATCGAAACCACTTGCCGTAAGTTGCTCCGAAACAAGTGTTTGTAATTTGTGCTTGCGATCGGTGGGAGTTTGATAAGACAAATTGGCTTTCAACGAATCGCTGAAATCCACGTTGTTGTATCCGTAAATGCGGAGAATGTCTTCAATTACATCTACATCGCGAGTAACGTCCACTCTGTAGGTAGGAATGCGAAGCGTTAAATTGTCTGCAGATTCGTTTTCTATTTCAATTTCCAGACTTTGAAGAATATTTTTAATTGTTTCTTTCGAAATTTCTTTTCCGATAAGGGAATTTACTTTTTTGAGCGGTAAAACGACCTGTTGATTTTCAGTTTTTGTGGGATAAATATCGCGGATGTTACCTTCAATTTCTCCGCCGGCAATTTCTTTGATAAGCATCGCGGCGCGTTTCAGTACGTAAACGGTGTTGTTTGGATCTGTGCCGCGTTCGAAACGGAATGAAGAATCGGTATTCAATCCATGACGTCTGGCTGTTTTGCGAACCCAAGTAGGATTAAAATAAGCCGATTCTAAAAACACATCGGTTGTTTTTTCGGTAACACCTGATTGTAGTCCTCCAAACACACCGGCAATACACATTCCGTTGTTGGCATTGCAAATCATCAAATCGTTGGTGTTGAGTTTACGTTCTTGTTCATCGAGTGTTATAAATTTGCTTCCTTCGGGCAAAGTGCGGATGATAATTTTATTACCATCGATATGGTTTGCATCGAAAGCGTGCATTGGATGTCCTGTTTCGTGAAGAATAAAGTTTGTGATATCCACAATGTTATTGATGGGACGAAGCCCGATGAGTAACAGCTTATTTTTCAGCCAATCGGGACTTTCTTTTACCAAAACGTTGCGGATGGTCAATCCTGAATATCGGGGACAGGCTTCCGCATTTTCCACAACAACATCAATTCCGCCTTGCGGCTTATCGATTTTGAAATTATTAACCGAAGGTTTGGTGAGTTTGTGTGGTTTTCCGGCTTGCTTCAGATAAGCTGCCAAATCGCGCGCCACGCCGTAGTGCGATGCGGCATCAATGCGGTTGGGTGTAATATCAACTTCGAGAACGAAATCGCTTTTTACATTGTAGTAGTCTTTAGCGAGTGTTCCAACTACGGCGTTGTTGGGAAGAACGATAATTCCATCGTGTGATGTGCCGATACCAATTTCGTCTTCCGCGCAAATCATTCCGAAGGATTCTTCTCCGCGGATTTTGGAACGTTTTATTGTGATTTCGTCATCGCCAAAATACAATTTCGTGCCTACAGTAGCTACTATTACTTTTTGTCCGGTAGCTACGTTGGGCGCTCCACAAACAATTTTGAGCGGTTCGCTGCCATCGCCAATGTTTACGCTTGTTAAGCTTAAATGGTCTGAATTAGGGTGTTTTACACATGTTAAAATTTCGCCGATAACCAATCCTTCCAATCCACCTTTAATGGTCTGAATTTCTTCCACGCTGCCCGTTTCCAATCCTATGGAAGTGAGTGCATCAGCTGTTTGCTGAGGTGAAAGATCGAACTCTAAGTAGTCTTTGAGCCAGTTGTATGAAATGTTCATTTTTTTAGTTTGATGGAGATTGAATGTGGTTGAAAAAAGATTATCAACCTTTTTCAATCTGTTGTGAAAAACGGCTCAAAATTACAAAAAAATACGATAACCTTTGCCAAAGTATTGAAAGTTTGATGAAGAGATGGAAAAAGTATAATAGGATTGACAGTTATTGTTTATTTTTGCATAAATCGACAATAGCGACGTCTTTATTGTTGATTTTTTTGTATTTTTGTAGTTGAATATAAAATAAACATGGATAATGCAACAATTCAAATCGGGGCAAATAGTTAATCAGGGGTATTATAAAAGTTTTGTTCCTGCATATATTAATCGTGATTGGGAAATCAATGATATGCAGGTGTTACAACTTCTGAGCAGAGCCGATCGGCATTTAGGTCGGCTTGATATGTATTCTAACTATGTGAATATTGAGCTATTTATACAAATGCACATTGCAAAAGAGGCTACTCAATCATCTAAAATAGAGGGAACTCAGACAAATATTGAAGAAGTATTTCTATCTAAAAATGATATACAAATTGAAAAGCGAAATGATTGGGAAGAAGTTCAAAACTATATCTCTGCAATGAATGAAGCAGTGAAAATGCTTCATACTCTTCCTTTCTCATCACGATTGATAAAAGAAACACATCGTATTTTGCTTAATGGAGTACGAGGTAGGCATAAATTACCCGGAGAGTATCGCCAAAGTCAAAACTGGATTGGAGGTGCAACAATTAATGATGCTGTTTTTGTGCCACCACCGCATACAGCAGTTAATGATTTGATGTCCGATATAGAAAAGTTTGCCAACGATGATTTAAATCCGTTACCCGATTTATTGAAAATTGCCCTTATTCATTATCAGTTTGAGACAGTTCATCCTTTTTTAGATGGTAATGGAAGAGTGGGGCGATTGTTAATTACGTTGTATTTAGTAAATAAAGGCATTCTTAAGCAGCCTATTCTTTATCTGTCTGATTTTTTTGAGCACTATCGCACGTTATATTACGACAACTTGATGCGTGTACGAACGCACAACGACTTAAATCAATGGTTTCGCTTTTTTCTCAGCGGAATTATTGAAACAGCTGAGAATGGCATTAAAACTTTTGATGGAATTCTACAACTTCAAAAAATATTGGATAGCAAACTAAAAAATATTGGCAGTCGTAGTGGTGACGCATATAAAGTACTTGAATATTTATATACAAAGCCTGTAATAGATGTTCAGACAATAAGTGTGATAACTGGGAAATCGTTACGTCCAGCGTATCACCTGTTGGATTTACTGGAAAAGCTGGAGATTTTAAAAGAAATAACCGGTTCTCAGAGAGATAGGCTTTATTTGTTTATAGATTATGTTGATTTGTTTAATCAGTCGTCACAATTTAAATAAATTTTCAAGGCGTAAAAAACTCCGCTTTGCCGCATTTTGGACAAACATATATGTTGAAAGTTTCTTTGTTGACAAAAAGTTCGAGCAGGTTTCCCATTGCACCAAATCGGGTGCCTTCGTGGAACTTGTAATTCCCTGTGAAGTGCATCGGAACATCTTTGCATCGCAGACAGGTAATTTGTCTTTTTAGTTGGTCTTGATCGACAATTTCAACAACTCTATTTTCGGTAAAACTGTAGTTGCAGTTCCAGCAGAGTTGGAAATCTTCTATAATTTCGGCTTGACAGTTAGGGCAGTGTTTCATAATATCCATAACGATATGTTTTTTGCAAAGATAAAAAACCGCACGAAATTTCTTTCGTACGGTTTTTTATTTCGGTAGAGACGCAATGCGTTACGTCTTTACAATGGATTAATATCCTCTAATCGCTTTAATTCCCGGAAGCACTTTGCCCTCAATCATTTCCAGCAATGCACCACCACCGGTTGAAACGTACGAAACATCATCGGCGAGACCGAATTTATTGATGCACGCTACAGAATCGCCACCACCGATAAGCGAGAAAGCGCCTTTTTTAGTAGCTTCCACAATGGCGTTGGCAACTGCACGTGAACCTTTGTCGAAATTATCGAATTCGAAAACACCAACGGGACCGTTCCAAAGAATAGTTTTGGAGTTTTTGATTACTTCGGCAAATGCCTTTTCCGATTCGGGACCGATGTCAAGACCTTCCCATCCATCGGGGATTTCTTTGACGGATACAAAATTTGTATTGGCATCGTTGCTGAAACTGTCAGCAATTTTAGCATCGGTTGCCAGTACCAAGTTGACGTTTTTTACTTTTGCCAGATCAACTATTTCTTTTGCCAAATCAAGTTTATCATTTTCTACAATAGAGTCACCTATTTTTCCTCCTGCAGTTTTTGCAAAAGTATAGGTCATGCCTCCGGCAAGAATCAAATTATCAACCTTATCGAGCAGATTTTTGATAAGATCTATTTTCGTAGAAACTTTTGAACCACCCATAATGGCAGTGAATGGTCTCTCTGTTTCAGACATCACTTTTTCAACCGCATTAATTTCGTTCTGCATGAGATAACCGAACAGTTTGTGGTCTGCATCAAAATAATCGGCAATAAGAGCGGTTGATGCATGCGCACGGTGTGCCGTTCCAAAAGCATCGTTTACATATACATCGGCATACGATGCTAATTTTTTTGTAAACTCTTTTTGTGATTCTTTTACCGCTTTTTTTGCCGCGGCCGTTTCTTCTTCTGAAGCGCCTTCCGGCAAGCGCGGCTTGCCCTCTTCTTCAGCATAGAAACGAAGGTTCTCAAGTAATAAAGCTTCTCCTGAACGTAAAGCAGCCGCTTTCGATTCAGCTTCTTCGCCGATACAATCGTTGGCAAATTGAACATCAACACCCAACAATTCGGAAATTCGCGACAGGATGTGTTTGAGAGAATATTTATTGGTTGGACTTGTCGGACGTCCTAAATGAGATCCTATAATTACGCTTCCTCCATCTTTGAGTATTTTTTTCAATGTAGGAATAGCAGCGCAAATGCGAGTGTCGTCTGTAATGTTGAAGTTTTCATCGAGTGGAACATTAAAATCCACACGAACAAATGCCTTTTTATTGGCAAAGTTGAAAGTGTCAATTGTTTGCATAATTTTTTATTTTATGAGAATATATTCTTTTGGATGTATAAACAATCTTTTTAATTTGATTGCAAAGATAAGGAAAATACAGAATTTTTTCTTTAATTATGCATAAAAAGTTACTAATTTCTAATTTTTACTTCATATGTAACCGGAATGGCTTTTTTGATAAGTGCCATTACCCCGCAGTAGTTATCGAAAGACAACTTGCAAGCTCTTTCAAGCTTATCCATAGGCAGGTTTTCACCTTCAAACTCGTAAACTACTTTCATAGATGTGTAAGTGATAGGATACTCGGTAGTCAATTCTGTTTCGATGTTGATGTTGAAGTTTTTAATATCGATACGCATTTTTTTTACGATTTCCACCACATCAAGCGCCGAACAACCGGATGCTGCAACCAAAAGCAACTTTTTGGGACGTGGCCCGGCATCGTCGCCACCGGCATCTTTAGCCAAATCAATAACAATGTTGTGTCCGTCAACATCGGTTTCAAAAATGTTGTTTTCTTTCCAAATAGTTTTAATTGAATGTGTCATAATTTTAATGTTTTTATTTTTAATTCTGCAGTTTAAACAAAAAGAAGACATTTTTGTTCTTTGAAAAAAGTTAGCTATTTAAATCAAAGTGTCAATTTATTTTGTAAATTTGTGAAATTTTAAGCTGTTATGATTGACAAAAACGCACGAGTTTTGCTTATATACACGGGTGGAACTATTGGAATGGTCGAAAATCTGGAAACCGAAGCATTGGAGGCTTTTAATTTCAGTCACTTGAAATCAAATGTGCCGGAAATGAAGCGTTTAAATTTCAATGTTGATACCTATTTATTTGAACCACCCATTGATTCATCGGAAGTTACACCTCGAAACTGGCGAGATATTGCCCAAGTTGTACAGGATAATTACGAAAATTACGATGGTTTTGTTATTCTGCATGGCACTGATACTATGTCTTACACGGCATCAATATTAAGTTTGATGTTCGAAAACCTGACAAAACCCGTTATTTTCACCGGATCACAACTGCCTATCGGAAAACTTCGTACCGATGGAAAAGAAAATCTGATTACTGCTCTCGAAATTGCTGCTGATAAAGATGAACAGGGAAGACCGGTTGTGCCCGAATTATGCATTTATATGCAAAATTTACTGATGCGTGGAAATCGTACAACAAAAGTAAATTCGGAAAACTTTAGCGCATTTAACAGCCCCAATTACCCCTATCTGGCCGAAGTGGGAGTGGATATCCGTTATCACGATAAGTTTATTCTAGAACCCGATTATAACAAACCCGTCGTATTCAATTTCAATCTTGACAATAACGTTGCAATTTTAAAGCTATTTCCCGGAATTCAGGAAAGCGTGGTAAAATCGATTCTCTCGGTTCCCCACTTAAGAGGTGTTGTGTTGGAAACCTACGGTTCAGGGAATGCGCCTACTGATCAATGGTTTATTGATGCACTGCAGGAAGCGATGGACAGAGGAATTGTCATCGTTAACGTTACGCAATGCCTTTACGGAAATGTAGAAATGCACCGGTACGAAACGGGGCAGCATTTGGAAAAATTGGGTGTAGTTTCCGGTCATGATATCACCACCGAAGCAGCTTTGGCGAAACTGATGATTTTACAAGGCAACGGTAAAACTCCCGATCAGGTACGAAAATTAATGTCGGTTTCGCTGAGAGGCGAATTAACAGTTCGATAATTTTTTTACCTTTTATTGTTATTCCGATTCCTTATCTTTGTTGTTCAACATTTGGACAAAAAAATAAGAAATGAAGAATTTAGATTACGGAGTTATAGGAAATTGCCGCACGGCAGCACTGATTTCTAAAGAAGGCAGCATTGATTGGCTGTGCCTGCCCGATTTTGATTCACCTTCGGTTTTCACCAAACTTTTAGATGAGAAAAAAGGCGGAAGTTTTGCTTTTCTGGTATCGGAAGAGTACACTGTTTCACAAAAATACCTGGAGAATACCAATCTTCTCATTACCAAATTCGAAGCGCCCGAGGGAGCCTTTGTGGTTATGGATTTTATGCCACGCTACAGAACCAGTGAGCAAAAATACTATATGCCGCCTGAAGTTCACAGGTATGTCCGGCTCATACACGGGAAGCCCAAGATGCGTGTGCTCTACGACCCGAAAATGAATTATGCCGGTGAAGAAACCATTCATACGGTTTTTCCAAACTACATAAGAACCTCGTCAACAGTAAATGTGGAAGATAAAATTTATCTTTATTCCAACTTGAATTTCGAGGCCATCTTAAACGGTGAAGAAATTGGGCTGACGAACCATTTGTTTTTTCTTCTCTCCTACAACCAAAAACTGGTGACGGTAGATGAAAATCGGATTTTATTGGATTACGAACGTACGAAAGTGTACTGGCTGAACTGGATTAACCGGTCGCGCGAATACAAACAATACGGCGAAATGGTAAACAGGAGCATGTTGGTGTTGAAGTTGATGTCGTATCAACAATCGGGGGCGATGCTGGCTGCCGTTACAACGAGCCTGCCCGAAACCATTGGCGAAACGCGTAATTGGGATTATCGTTTTTGTTGGATACGCGATGCGTCGATGTCAATCGACACGTTGCTGCACATGAAGCACCACGGCTCTGCCGAACGATTTATCGGCTTTATAAAACGTATTTTGAAATCGCGCGACGATACTTTTCAGATCATGTATGGAATTCGGGGCGAAAGAGAACTGACGGAAGAAATTCTTTCACATCTTTCCGGTTACGAAAACTCTTATCCCGTGCGTATCGGAAACGCTGCGTATAACCAACTTCAGAATGATTCTTTAGGTTATCTGATGGATGTAATTTACAAATATTACCTGTATTTTCCGGGAACGTTGGACGAAGTGGAGGAGATTTGGGAAATCGTTAGAAATATGGTGCGAATGGTGCTGAAATCGTGGCGATCTCCCGATCAGAGCATCTGGGAATTTCGCACGCGCGAGTTGAATTTTGTATTTTCGAAAGTGATGAGCTGGGTGGCGCTCGACCGGGCATCGCTGATTGCGGAATTGTTGCACAAAGATAATTATGCCGAATTGTGGCGCCAAGAAGCCAATAGCATCAAGGAGGAAGTACACGAAAAAGGCTGGAACGAAGAATTGCAATGCTTCACTCAAGCTTACGAGAACACTGATCACGATTCATCTCTTTTGCTGATGCAGTTTTACGATTTTATCAATGCCAACGATGAGCGCTATGTGAAAACCGTGAAAGCCATAAAAGAAAACCTGTTTCACAACGGATTGATGTACCGATATAAAGCGGAAGACGATTTCGGCAAACCCGCATCATCGTTCACCATCTGCACGTTTTGGTTGATTGAAGCACTTTTTGTTATCGGTGAAGTGGATGAAGCGCGCAAAATTTTTGAATCGATGATCTCTTATTCCAATCACGTGGGATTATACAGCGAAGATCTGGATTTTGAGACCAAGCGCCAGCTTGGAAATTTTCCACAAGCCTATTCACACCTGGCGTTTATAAATACAGCTTCGCTGCTTTCGGAAGAGAAGGAATTATCGAGGTTTATAAGGCCGTAACTCCGTCTGGCCTATTGCCGGTCTGACGGATTGGAAATATTTATGCGTCAGACGGACTTGAAGCCGTCAGACGCGTTTGAGTGTGAATTTTCGCAAACGAACCCGGGTAATTTTCGTTGATGAAATCGATGAGTTTTTCACGAACCGTCACGCGCAAATCCCAGTTTTTGGACGAATTGTCGCTGCTTACCAGTACACGAACTTCTTTGTACCACTGTTTACTATCCGTAATTTGAATATTTTGGACACGTCCGTCCCAATTCGGATCATTTTTAATAATATCGGCAAGCTTTTCACGAAGCGGCGCTATCGGCAAATCGTAAGAAACGTAAAGCATTACGGTTCCAAGAATATCGGAACTTGTTCGTGTCCAGTTCTGTACAGGATTATTCAGGAAATAATCGTTGGGTACGATTAATCGTCTTTCGTCCCAAATTTTCACTACCGTGTATGTGATATTTATTTCTTCGATACGTCCCCATTCCCCTTCAATCACGACCACATCATCCAATCGAATGGGTTGAGCGAGAGCGATTTGTATGCCCGACAGAATTTGCCCGACGCTTCGTTGTGCTGCCAATCCGATAACAATACCCATCACTCCAGCCGATGCCAGCAAGCTCATCCCCAATCCCTTTACGGTTTCGAAAGTCATAAGCGCGATGGAAATAAAAATAATAACAACCGTTACGATAAGCACTTTCTCTATCATATTTAACTGGGTGAGACGTTTTCGGGCGATGAGGTTATCGGAATGTGAAACATCGAATTTGTTCTGAAAATAACGAAACAATGCACGAATAGTCTGAATAACCAGCCATCCAATAGAGAGGATCAGCAAAATCTGTCCGACCTTTTGCATTATCTCATAGATTCGTGAATTTTCATTGAGCAGTGAACTGAAAATATTGAGCAGAATCACAAAGATGAGCCATACAGTGGGAACCTTAAAAAGACGAACGATAAAATCGTCTACCGGACTTTTACTTTTTTTTACGCGTGAACTAAGTTTCCTGAAAAAGTAGTTGGATATGATAGTGAGAATAATGAACAGTATCAAGAAAAGGATGATAATGAAGATATATCGCCATTGATTCTCTTCGTTTATCATTTCGGTTATTTTGTTCATGCGGTGTTTATTTTATAAGATTTTCAAAAAACGGAATCACCGACGATTGCAGCGGGATCCGGTATTTTGCGGCGGGCGAAAAGTTTCCCACTTTTATGCTCACTCCGTCGGACGGAAGAGCGTGAAACATATCTTCATCGGTGGTATCATCGCCAATGGCAAGCACAAAATCGTAATCTTCTTTTTGCAGCAGGCGTTTTACTTCGCTTCCCTTATTAAATTCGGGCGATTTTATCTCCACGATCTTATTTCCCGGAACAATTTGCAGGTGCAGTCGGGATGCCGGCCCCATGAGTGCATTGATAAGCTGCTTTTGGCGAAGTTCTGCCAGCCACACGTCCACATTCCTATAATGCCACACCAGTGATGAGTCTTTTACTTCCATGTGCGAACGCGGAGTTTTGTCGATAGTGTGTTCAATGATCTTGAGAATTTCATCGTCCCATTCTATTTTTTTCTGTATGTTCTCGTGCCATTTTCCGTTTTCTTTATAGAAAGCACCGTGTTCGGCTGCAAAATCCAAATCGAGGCTTTTGAACCACTGGTCCAGCACCTGGCGGTTTCTTCCGCTGTTGATCACTACTTTGTTCTTCTTGTCGGAAGCCATCTTTTTCAGTAGATCCATTAATTCTTTCGATGGAACGGCATCTTCCGGCTTTTTGACGAAAGGAGACAATGTGCCGTCGTAATCGAGCAAAATCAGTCGTTTCGAAGCCTGATCGTACTCTTTTTTTATTTGCGTAAGCTGGCGTTTGCCAACTATTTTTTGAAAGATTTCTTTATTTTGCTCTCTGATGTACAGCAGTTCTTTCACAAAATCGTTTGCCCATTTTTTGACTGTCTGGGTCGATATTCTTTTTTGAAGTTTGTCGAGTCGCTGTCGTTTTTCTTTATCGGGCATAGTGAGCGCCTGCAAAATGGCATTTTCTATTTCCTGCGTATCGTTTGGATTGATAATGATGGAGTCTGCCAGCTCAATAGCTGCTCCCGCCATTTCACTGAGTATCAAAACTCCGGGTTTATCGCGCTTAGTAGCCAGATATTCTTTGGCTACCAGATTCATTCCATCGCGCAACGGAGTAACCAGTGCAATGTCGGAAATATCGTATAGCGCGATGAGTTCGTTGAAGGGGAAACTTTGATAGAAATAATAAATGGGTGTCCAGCCCAACGTGGAATATTGGCCGTTTATTTTGCCGATAGTCTGGTCAATTTGAGTTTTCAGGTCGGCATACCTGTCCACGGCATCACGTGATGGTACAACGATCATTGCCAGCGATACTTTTTTGTGATACCCGGGATTGTTTTCAAGGAAATTGACAAACCCGTTTAAACGGTGAAGAATTCCCTTGCTGTAATCCAATCGGTCTACCGATAAAACGATGGTTTGACCGCCCAGCTCCTTTCTCAGCCTTTCCGATATTTTTTTGACTTCGGGAAGTGCAGGGCTTTCGTGATATTGCTCGTAATTTATTCCCATCGGGAATGCGTCAACGTGCACAATGCGGTCTTTCAGGCTGATTTCATCGAGGTTGCAGTTCAAGTCGAGAACCCGATAGATGGCGCTGATGAAGTGACGCATGTAATCGTGCGTGTGAAATCCGATTAAATCGGCTCCCAGTAATCCTTCCAGCACTTCTTCCCTTTCCGGAAGAACACGGAAAAGTTCGTAAGACGGGAAAGGAATGTGATGGAAATATCCGATGTTTACCTTTGGTTTACTGTCGCGGATTTTCTTGGGTAACAGCATCAGTTGATAATCCTGAACCCAAATAATATCATCATCTTCGATAAACGGCAATGTTTCTTCATAAAACAATGTGTTTACTTCCCGGTATGCCTCCCAATATTCCGCTTTGTACTGAATAAAGGAGAAAAAGTAATGGCAAAGCGGCCAGATTGTACTGTTGCTGTAACCTTCGTAATAATTTTCGATTTGCTCATCGGATAGAAAAACAGGATGATAATTGAATTCTTTGAGTTTTTCCCTGATCTCTTTCTTTTCGTCTTCTTCATCTACATGAATTCCAGGCCATCCTACCCAATGCATTTCGGCATCGGTTTCCAGTGAACCTAAACCGGTTGCTAATCCGCCTTCGCTACGCTTTACAATAAAAGAATCGCCTTCTCTTTCTACTTTAACAGGAAGTCGGTTGGCGATAATGATAATTTTCATCTGTCTATTTGTATGTTGATTTTTATTTATTCCTAAAATTATAACGCTGTCATTTTTATAAAGATTATATTTTAACATATTTTTGAGATTTAAAGGTTTTAATTGGGTTTTAATACCGATTAAAATCTAAAATCAATACAATCTTTTGCCGTTTCCATATTTTTATAGTAATTTCGTGCTCCAATATCACACTATATTTCTTAAAAGTCTTTCGAGGAATCAAATCAATAAAATAATCATATTGTCATGACAAAAAAGAAAAACTACTTAACCTGCGATGGAAATCAGGCAGCAGCGCATATCGCGTATATGTTTAGCGAAGTGGCTGCTATTTATCCGATTACACCTTCGTCAACGATGGCCGAGTACATCGATGAATGGGCGGCAGCAGGAAGAAAAAACATTTTCGGACAACCTGTACTGGTTCAGGAAATGCAATCCGAAGCCGGAGCAGCAGGCGCCGTTCACGGCTCGTTGCAAGCGGGAGCACTCACAAGCACATTTACCGCATCACAGGGTTTGTTGCTAATGTTGCCCAACATGTATAAAATTGCTGGTGAATTGCTGCCGGGTGTATTTCACGTGTCAGCACGCGCTATTGCTGCACAGGCATTATCAATATTTGGTGATCATCAGGATGTGATGGCGGCACGTCCCACCGGTTTCGCACAATTTGCTACCGGATCGGTACAAGAAGTGATGGATTTGGCCGCGATAGCACACTTGGCTGCTATTGAAAGCCGCATTCCGTTCCTGCACTTCTTCGATGGATTCCGCACATCACACGAAATTCAGAAAATTGAAGCGTTGACCAATGAGGATCTGGCTCCGCTTATCAATCAGGAAGCATTGGCAGGATTTAGAGAGAGAGCTTTGAGTCCCGATGCACCCGTTACCAGAGGTACTGCACAAAACGACGATATTTATTTTCAATCTCGTGAAGCAGCAAATCCTTTCTACAACGCAGTTCCCGACATCGTTGAAAAATATCTCGAAAAATTAGCTGCCGTTACCGGACGTAAATACGGATTGTTCGATTATTACGGCCATCCTGAAGCGGAAAAAGTAATTATTGCTATGGGCTCTGTTACCGAAACCATTCGCGAAGTGGTTGACCACAAAAATGCCAACGGCGAGAAAGTGGGTATGGTGGCTGTTCACCTGTATCGCCCTTTCAAAGCAGAAGCGTTTTTATCGGTAATCCCGAAAACGGCGAAAAGAATTGCCGTTCTCGACCGCACCAAAGAACCCGGTGCAACCGGACAACCGCTTTACTTAGACGTAAAAGACAGTTTTTACGTAAAAGAAAATGCTCCGGTAATCGTGGGCGGAATTTACGGTTTGTCTTCGAAAGACACTACCCCGGGACAGATTATCTCGGTTTACGACAACTTGGGTATGAAGTTGCCGAAAAATGATTTCACTATCGGAATCGTGGACGATGTAACTTTCAAATCGCTTCCACAAGTAGAAGAAGCTTCAATGGACGAAACCACTTACGAAGCTAAATTTTATGGATTGGGTTCCGATGGAACGGTGGGAGCCAACAAAAACTCCATCAAAATTATTGGTGATAATACCGATAAATACGTTCAGGCATATTTTGCTTACGACTCCAAAAAATCGGGTGGCTTCACCTGCTCACACCTGCGTTTCGGTGATAATGCCATTCGTTCTACTTATTTGGTAAATACACCTAACTTTGTGGCTTGCCACGTTCCGGCTTATTTGCATTTATACGATGTTACGCGTGGGTTGAAAGAAGGAGGTACGTTCCTTCTAAATTCGTTGTGGCCGAAAGAAGAAGTAGGAAAGCATCTGCCGGATAACGTGAAAAAATATTTTGCGAAAAATAACATCAAGCTATACATTATAAATGCAACCAATATTGCGGAAGAAATTGGCTTAGGTAATAGAACCAACACTATTCTTCAATCGGCATTCTTCAAAATATCCAATGTAATTCCTTATGAACTGGCGGTTGAGCAGATGAAAAAGTTCATCGTGAAATCGTACGGCAGAAAAGGGGAGGAAATCATAAGAATGAACAATGCTGCTGTTGATCGTGGAGGTGATGTTGAGGAGGTTGAAATACCGAAAGAATGGGCGGATCTGAAAGTTGGATTGGAAGAAGTGAACGATGCTCCTGAATTTATACAAAAAATAGTTCGTCCGGTAAATACTCAGCGCGGATACGACTTGCCGGTATCGGTTTTCGTAGGGCGCGAAGACGGAACATGGGAGCACGGAACTTCCACGTATGAAAAGCGTGGTGTTGCCGTTTCGGTTCCGGTTTGGAATCCCGACAATTGCATCCAGTGTAATCAGTGTGCTTATGTTTGTCCGCACGCTACTATTCGCCCGTTTGTTCTCAATGAAGAGGAGCAAAAAGGTCTTGGATCGGATGTGGAGCTTTTAAAAACTCAAGGAAAACAATTCGAAGGAACAGCTTTCCGTATTCAGGTTGACGTACTCGACTGTTTAGGTTGTGGAAATTGCGTGGATGTTTGTCCAGGTAAAAAAGGACAAAATGCTCTTGAAATGGTTCCTATTGCTACGCAATACGACAATCAGAAGAACTGGGATTATATGGTGAAGAACGTGACAAGCAAAGCACATTTAATTGACACTAAATTGAATGTGAAAAACTCACAGTTTGCAACACCGCTGTTTGAGTTCTCAGGTGCTTGCTCGGGTTGTGGAGAAACTCCTTATATTAAGTTGATTACTCAGTTATATGGCGACCGCATGATGATTGCCAACGCTACAGGATGTTCGTCCATTTACGGCGCATCGGCTCCATCTACTCCTTATACTAAAAATAAAGAAGGCAAAGGTCCGGCTTGGGCAAACTCGTTGTTTGAAGACAACGCCGAATTCGGTTTTGGTTTTGTGATTGCACATGCAAGTATGCGTAACCGCATTAAAGATTTGATGGAGAAAGCTCAAGATTTGACAGATTTTTCTAATGAGCAAAAAGAACTGTTTAATCAATGGATCGCGAATAAAGATAACGGCGAAGCAGTAAAAGAGATTTCAGCTCAAGTATTAGAGACTTTGAAAGGTGTTAAAAACGATATTGCTAAAGAAATACTTTCGCTTGAAAAGTACCTGACTAAAAAATCCATTTGGGTATTTGGCGGTGACGGATGGGCATACGATATCGGTTTCGGCGGACTGGACCATGTGTTGGCGATGGGACAAGATATCAACGTGTTGGTAATGGACACCGAAGTGTACTCCAATACCGGCGGACAATCGTCGAAAGCTACTCCTGTGGCTGCTGTTGCCAAATTTGCCGCTGCCGGAAAACGTGTTCGCAAGAAAGATTTGGGTATGATCGCTGCAACATACGGTTATGTGTATGTGGCTCAGGTAGCTATGGGCGCTAATCAAGCTCATTACCTGAGAGCGTTGAAAGAAGCCGAAGAATATAACGGGCCTTCATTGATTATCGCTTACTCGCCATGTATTAGCCACGGATTGAGAAGCGGAATGGGTATGGCGCAAACCGAACAGAAAAAAGCCATTGAGTGCGGTTATTGGCACCTGTGGCGTTACAATCCTGCATTAGAAGATGAAGGCAAAAACCCATTCACGCTCGACAGCAAAGAACCCGATTGGAGCAAGTTCCGCGACTTCCTGATGGGCGAAGTGCGTTACACGCAATTGGTGAAATCATTCCCGCACGAAGCCGATGAACTGTTTGAAGCTGCCAAGGAGAACGCGCAATGGCGCTATCGTTCATATCAGAGAATGGCAGAAGCCAGTTTTAGTGCTTCGGTTGCTGAAACTGTAACAGAATAAATACAAAGTAATGTGAACTATCTAGATATTTACCCCTCGCAAAATGCGAGGGGTAAATAGTTTACGCCTCACTCATTAAATCAATTATTTTTTTATTACGAATTTATGAGCCCAATTTTACCAAAACTTAGAACTTTACCACAAGATTTTCTATAAAATCGTATCTTTGTATTTAAAGAATATAGCAATGAAGATTCAAATCATAAACGGTCCTAACCTCAACTTGCTGGGAATGAGAGAACCGGATATTTACGGAAATCAACCGTTTTTAGAATATTTTGAGACGTTACAGAAAATATTTCCAGAAGTAGAATTATATTATTTTCAATCAAACGTGGAGGGTGAAATTATCAATCAACTTCATGAATCGGGATTTGACTATACCGGAATTATTCTCAATGCCGGAGGATATACCCATACGTCAGTAGCGATCCGCGATGCGATAAAATCAATAAAAATACCTGTAATGGAAGTTCATATTTCGAATGTGTACGCGCGCGAAGAATTTCGTCATCAATCCTTGATTTCAGCGGTTTGTGCAGGTGTGATTAGTGGATTTGGGCTGAACTCCTATCGTTTAGCCGTTGAAGCTATAAAAATGGCAAACAAAACCCCCTGAAAAGTGTTTATAAACAATAGTAAACTCAATAGTAATTCGATGGATATTCAGTTGATATTTGTTGAAGCGGTAAATTTTTCAATACCGCGACGAATAAAGCGAACAAAGTGAGCGAATAACAATTGAATAACGCGAAGCAAATAACTTTTAGAACATGATGCTTAAACATACTAAAATTGTAGCTACAATCTCGGATAAGCGCTGTGAAGTGCCTTTTTTACAACAACTTTTCGATGAAGGAATGGATGTTGTAAGATTAAATTCCGCTCATCTCGAAGAAGAAGGATTTCTGAAAATTATCAACAATGTACGTGCCGTATCAAACAGAATTGCCATTTTGGTTGACACCAAAGGACCCGAAATAAGAACAACCGTTGCTCTCGACCCCATTGAACTTACTATAGGTGAAAAAGTGAAAGTTATCGGTAATCCCAATGGAGTTTCATCCAAAGAAACCATTTATGTTTCTTATCCTAATATTACTGATGAAATGAATGTTGGCGATGATATATTAATTGATGACGGTGAAATAGACTTAAAAGTAATAGAGAAAAATGCTGATTATCTGATTTGTGCCGTGCAAAATGATGGAACGGTAGGAAGCCGAAAAAGCGTAAATGTCCCCGGAGTTCGTATTAACTTGCCGACAATTACCGATCGTGACCGAAAATTTATTGCTTTGGCAGATAAGCATAAGGTTGACTTCATTGCGCACTCTTTCGTGCGAAGCAAAGAAGATGTGATGGAAGTTCAGGAGATTCTGAATGAGTTGAAAAGCCCCATAAAAATTATCGCAAAAATAGAAAATCAGGAAGGGGTGGATAATGCCGACGAAATTCTGCACCATGCATACGGAATAATGGTTGCCCGAGGCGATTTGGGTATCGAGGTAGCACAAGAAAAAATTCCCGCTATACAACGAACACTTATCCGAAAAGCTATTCGACACAAGAAACCGGTGATTGTTGCCACCCAAATGCTACACTCCATGATTGAACATCCACGTCCCACCCGTGCAGAGATTACCGATATCGCCAATGCTATCTACTATCGTACTGATGCCATAATGCTTAGCGGTGAAACTGCATACGGAAAATATCCGGTAGAAGCCGTTCGTACGATGACCAAGGTAGCTTTTGAAACAGAAAAAACCAAACTTGCCGAAAACGATATTCGTGTTCCCTATGCTTTTGACGATAATGAAGTTACTTCATTTCTTGCCAAGCAAGCGGTGAAAACGGCATCACGATTGAACACGGAAGCCATCTTTACCGACAGTCATACCGGACGCACGGCGCGAGTTCTTGCAGCTTTTCGTGGAAAGAAAACCGTATTTGCTATGACCACAACCGATCGTCTGGCGCGTGAACTGGCGCTTTCTTACGGTGTTTGGGCAGAACATTTGCCGGGAAAGGGTATTGAGAACACAAAAGAGAGTCGTCGAGCGTATTACATGGCCGCCATTCAAAAAATGCTTGAACACAAAATGATAGATATAAAAGATCGTGTGGCGTATTTAGGTGGAAGTTTCGGAGAAACCGGCGGAACTACATATCTCGATATAAGCGAGGTGTGGAAAGTGCTGGAAGCTAAAGAAAAGTATAACTTACCGGATTATACGACGTAAAAAGGAAGACAATTTACGAATTACAATTTTGGATTTACGATTTGGAGCTTAGAAAGAAGTGAAATGATTATCAAAGACGAAATATCAAAAAAGGCGGATGATTTTACAGAATTGTGCAAAAGTCACAATGTGGTATCCCTCTATGCGTTTGGCTCATCGGTTACAGATGATAAATTCAATCAGGAGACAAGCGATATTGATTTGTTAGTTGAAGTTGATACCGCCGACCCATTGGAACGCGGTGAGAATTTACTTTCACTGTGGGATGCTTTTGAGATTTTCTTCAATCGAAAAGTGGATTTACTTACCGATTCTTCTATTAAAAATCCCTATCTTCGCAAGAGCATCAATGCAACTAAAGTTTTAATTTATGATGGGAAAAGAACTCAAGTATTTATCTGATATTTTTCAAGCTATTGAATTGATTGAAGATTTTACGGCGAGAACTGTTGTCTTTGATGATTATCTAAAAGACATTAAAACTCAAAGTGCCGTTGAGAGACAGTTGGCCATTATTGGAGAAGCCGTTAATAAATTCAACGGTCTTGATACAAATATAATAATAGAGAATGCCGAAAAGATAGTTGCAGTTAGAAATAGGCTTGTACATGCTTATGATGCAGTAGATAATTCAATTATTTGGCTGATTATCAATAAATATTTGCCGCAACTTAAATCGGAGATAAAAGAATTCTTGTAAACAGAAAAGATCATTAGTGAAACAACTGGAAGAATATATTTTATCATATATCGATGCTGAGCCCGATTTACTGAAAAAAATCGACAGGGAAGTACATGTCAAACTTTTGCATCCGAATATGATTTCGGGGCATTTACAAGGTCGGCTACTGAAGATGTTGACACAGATGATTCGTCCGAAACGAGTGCTGGAAATAGGAACTTTTATAGGATATTCTACCCTGTGTTTTGCCGAAGGATTAGATGGAAATGGTGAGGTACACACGATAGAAATTGACGATGAACTGGAAGATTACATCCGTTCCAATTTTGCTCAATCTGAATTTGGTGATAAAATAAAATTATACATCGGTGATGCATTGGAAATAATTCCTAATTTTGAAGATGAAAGCTTCGAATTTGCATTTATCGATGCCGATAAGGAACTATATTGGAAATATCTGGAGATGATACTTCCAAAAATTAGCAAAGGTGGTTTTATTCTTGTTGACAACACGCTGTGGTATGGAAAAGTGATTGAAAAAGTGGAAAGCAACGATTGGGCAACCCAAGCAATTGTGGAATTCAATCGAAAACTGGCAAACGACGATAGAGTAGAAAAGGTAATTCTTCCTATACGGGATGGGATTACGCTGATAAGAAAAAAATAAAAACCCCTAAATCCCCTGAAGGGGGCTTTGCGGGGCAAAAAACATTTTACCGCGAGTTGGAACTCGCAGCTCTCAAACTCCCCTTTAGGGGTTGGGGGTAAGATTATAATTATGATAATATCGATAACAAAGGCCAACTACAAAGGCGACTTTAAAATAGAGTTCGTTTTTTCTGATAATACTACGAAAATAGTTGATTTTAAGGGCTTTTTATTGAATGCTAAAAATCCTATGACAAAAAAGTATCAAAACGAAGAACTGTTTAAGAATTATATCATCGAATACGGGGATATTCAATGGAACGATTTTGAACTTTGCTTTCCTGTGTGGGATTTACATCAAGGTTCAATTCAATAGATTTGTTAATTATGGAATCAAACAGACAACAAAAAGTAAACCGACTTATTCAGAAAGAACTCAGTGAGATTTTTCTGGTAGAAACAAAAAAAATGCCGGGCGTACTTATATCGGTTACAAATGTTCGCACTTCCCCCGATTTGGGATTGGCGCATGCTCACCTAAGTATATTCCCTTCGGAAAAGGGAGCAGAACTTATACAGAATATCACAGATAACATAAAGTCTATTCGATACAACTTGGGCAAAAGGGTAGGGAAACAGTTGAGAATTGTTCCCGATTTGGTTTTCCATCTCGATGATTCGCTCGATTATATTGAAAATATTGATAAATTGTTAGAGCCAGGAACAAAGAACCAGGATAAGACGACAAAAGACGTATAGATATTTAGATTTTTTGACATCAAACAGCCCACAACTGTACAGACGGTGCGCGCACCGTCTCTAC
>JAUNUM010000107.1 GCA_030538215.1 Bacteroidia bacterium | reverse complement strand
TCAGATGATTATGAGCAAAAGCCATGGTAAATGATAAAAACCGAGGAAAACAGGAGTTGATTTCTCACATGGCAAAAGTAAACGCATAATAAATATAGTTTAAGCTATAATACTTCAAAAAACGTCACTCGAAAAGTGGCGTTTTTTTTGTTTATAATTTTCCCGGAAAGGGTTTTAAAAGATAATACTGAGAGGTATCACTTGTGATTGGTAAACGTTTTTCTAGTTGAGGAATAAGACAGAAATATCATCTAACGATATCAAATAAACAAATACAAGCTGATTGCCATAACTACCATTCCGGTAACAAGACCGATGATTGAAAGGTGATGTTTTCCGTATTTTTCAGCGCTTGGTAGAAGTTCGTCTAACGATATGAATATCATAACACCTGCAATTATGGCCAGAATAAGTGCATCGAGCACGGGATTCCAGAATTTAATAAGAAACAGATAAGCAATAATAGCACCTACCGGCTCTGCCAAACCCGATGAAAACGATAGCCAAAAAGCTTTTTTTCTACTTCCCGTGGCGTGATAAATGGGTACGGCAACGGCAATTCCTTCGGGAATATTGTGGATGGCAATGGCTACAGTGATGGGGATAGCCAATTCTAATGAATTTAGTGCAGTCATAAATGTGGCAATCCCTTCGGGAAAGTTGTGAATACCAATAGTTAAGGCGGTAATGATGCCGGTGTGCTTCAATCGGATGTTTTTGCGTTTCATATCTTCTACGCCTTGCATTTCGTGGGGATTGCTCGATTTAGGAATTAAAAAATCGATAAGCGCAATAAAGGCAATTCCGCCAAAAAATGCCAAAAGCATGTACAGATAGGCTGTTTTTTCACCAAACGGCTCCGATAACATTTCCAACGATTTAGGCAGCATTTCCATAAAAGAAACATAAATCATTACACCTGCCGAAAGTCCTAAAGCGAAGCTTAAGAAATTGGTGTTGGTTTTTTTGGCTATGAGTGCAATAAGGCTCCCAATGCCGGTTGAAAGTCCGGCAAAGAGTGTTAAGAGAAAGGCTGTTAAAACGATTTGGTGGTCCATATTACGGGAATTACTCCGTGATTAATGATTGAGCAATCACTCTACGAATGAAAACTATGTTATTTTCTACGGTATAAATTACAGCCATTTTTTGATAATTTACTCTCCTTACAGAATTGCCGTATTTTATTAGCCACCTGTTCTGTTGTGTTTTAAAAGATTCGGCATTGGTGGCTAATTGTTTTATTGTGTCTTCTAATCCTTGAACGTATTTATCGGCTGTTTGATAAGCTTTATATTCATTGATGATGAAATAATAAAGCGATTCAATATCATCGTTTGCTTCCTGCGAATAAACAATGGAATATTTTTTCATTTCTCTTTGTAGAATTCTTTTAACCTGCGTCTTAATTTACCGAACACTTCTTCGTGGGTATAGGTTTTTTCGGAAATCAAATGTGTGGTTTCATACGTTTCCAATGGCTCGGAAACGTTATGGCCTTTGTTACATTCTTTACCAAGACCTTGATTTTTATACGTTGAGTTTTTTTCCATATCGAATATATTTCTGCAAAACTAATAAAAAAACTAATGTTGAATTTGTTTTTGTTTAAATATTGGCAATTATCCAATTATCTTCTCCATTATTTCCGGATGGATACTGCCATTGCTTGCCACCAATTCTTTGTTGAAAATATAATCGTTACCGCCTGAAAAATCGGTACTTTTACCCCCTGCGCATTCCAGAATGAAAGTTCCTGCTGCCACGTCCCACGGCGATAAACCGGAATGAAAATAGGCATCGCTCCTGCCGCAGGCAACATAGCAGATTTCAGCGGCAGCCGAGCCTTTGATGCGAAAACTGCATTTTCGGAATTGTTCGATGGCGTTTCTCAGGATTTTCTCTCCACGATTATCGAGAGAGTAGGGAATTCCGAACCCGATATACCCGTTCGTGAGCGTACCGTGCGAGCTGACTTTTATCGGATTTCCGTTAAGCGTAGCTTTCCCTTTTTCGATAGCGGAATAGAGCTCATCGGCGATGGGATCGTAAACAACGCCTAATACGATCTCTTTATCCTTCATCAGCGCGATGCTTACCGAATAAGGCGTGTCGCCGTGAATATAGTTGGTAGTGCCGTCAAGTGGATCTATGATCCATGTATATTTGCCTTCGGCATAGGTAACAGTGCCTTCTTCTGTGAGAAAAGTAGCATCGGGAATTAATTTTTTCAGTTCTTTCACAAGCATCTTTTCTGCTTCCATATCGATGTGGGTTACGAAATTGCGTGTTCCCTTCAGTTCAATACCCGATTTGTGGAGTTTTGTTTGCTCGTCTTTCAGAAATTCGCCGACGGAGTAGGCTATTGACTCTACTTCGATACAAATTATATTTAAGTTCATATTTTAATACTTTTAGCTGCTTTTATTTGTCGAATACTTGATGCCGAGTGGATAATATCCAGTACTTCTATTTGTTCATCTGTAATTCGATAAATAATTAAATGAGCATCGAGAATTATGTTTCTATAAATTCGCTTTTTGCTAGCAAGGTGTCGGCATTCGGGATATACCTTATAATAAGTTGAAAGCGTACTTAGTGATTGTCTGATGTATCCTTCATACTTTTCTGCTTGAAAAAAGCCGAAAACTCTAAGTCCGTAAGTATAAATTTCTCGGCGATGCAGTTTGAATTGCTCGCTTAAGACAACTTGCTTCTCAAGTATTCTTTCTTCCATTCGTCAAATTCTTGATTAGCAGACTCTAGCGGGGTAAACTCTCCTTTTTCAATCTCCCGAAAATGTTCCCACCACTCTTCCTGTGTTCCGTGAAAAGGTTTATTGGGATTCCATTTGTCCACGGTTGAAGAAGCTTCGTAAGTTATCTCAGGCTCACTTACCCTTGAATTCTCCAAAGATTCCTTTTTGGAATTTGAATGTTTCTTATCTGTCATATTATTACATCTTTGTGATTTTTATAAGACACAAGCATTGCGTCTCTACTTATTTATCTGAATACATTGAGTCCCACCAACGAGAATCGCCTTTCAGCCACTTGGCAAACCAAGCATAAATAGCGTTATTCCACGCGATACGTTTGCCATAATCGTAAATGGTATGATTTTCACCTTCCACTTGAATAAATTCTACCGGCTTATTTAGTAATTTCAGCGCCGTGTACATCTGAATACTTTCTCCAATGGGTACATTTGTATCGGCAGTGCCGTGTAAAAGTAAAAGCGGTGTTTTAATTTTATCGGCGTGAAAAAGCGGACTTTGCTCCGTGTAAAGTTTTGGATTGTTCCACGGATAGCTGTCTGCACTTGCTCCCGCGCTGTAAGAATATCCCCAATATCCTTCGCCCCAATAGCTGGTGATATTGCTAATTCCTGCATGCGAAACCGATGCCGAAAACATATCGGTTTTCGTAATCAAATATTGAGTCATAAACCCACCGTAAGACGCACCTATATTCCCAATTTTTGTGCCGTCCACAAATGAATGTGCCGCGATAAATTTTTTCACGCCTTCGATAATCTCTTCGGCAGTTTGCTCTCCCCATGCATTCACGTGACGAGCCGAAAATTCTTGTCCGTATCCGGTTGTGCCACTTGGTTGTAGTGTATAAACCACAAAGTCTTGAGCAGCGTAAACATGTAGCGGATAAGTGCTTTCAAATCCACGCGAAGTGGGACTTGTACCGCCATAATAATAAACGATAAGCGGGTATTTTTTATTTGGATTGAAGTTGGGTGGGAGGTAATACCTGCCTTCGATTTTATCACCAAAGGAACTTTTAAAATTCCACTCTTTCACTTCGCCTAACGCAAGCGTGTTGAGTTGTTTAGCATACGGATCAGAAATTAATGTTGATTCATTGGTTTTTAAGTTGAGCAGATAACTTCGGTTAGAATTAGAAACGCTTACTCCCGTGTAAGTTGCCCAAAGTCCGTTTTCAGAAATATTAAATGAACGAATGACATCTTCTTTTAAGGGAAGTTTATCGAACTTCTTTGTTTTGGGAGAATATCGGTAAACATTGGCGCGATCGCCTTCTTCTACTCGATAATAGATAAAGTTATCCGCCGAATTCCATTCTTGTGCGTTGATGCTGGGATTGAAATTTTTGGTTATCGGTTCAACACGTTTTGTTGCTAAATCCATAATAAAGGATTGCGTGTCGTAGCTATTGGCAATTTGCCCATCTTTAATATTCAATCCGATACCATTAAAGGCTTCGGGTGCACCGTGAATGAGTAACTGTTTGCCATTGGGCGAAAATTGAGCAGAGTAAGTATAAGTTTGATCTTTCCAAATAGTATCGATTGCCATCGTTTGTAAATCAAGCATATACAGACTATTTTTTCTGAAGGGGCGTTGCGACAAATCTTCATCGGAAGTAGAAAAAAGCAAGTATTTCACATCGTCGGTAACGTCGTTTAGCGAAGCTGTTTGTCGTCCGAAAGTGAGTTGCTGAGCAAGTCCGGTTTCGAAAAAATAACGATACAAGTAATATCTGTCACGATAACTCGATTGTCGATCATCAATTCCGATAAGTCTTCTCAATCCGCTTGGCGTAGTTACAGACATTATTTCCTTGGAGGAATAAAATATCGATTTTTCATCAGGCGCAATATGGAAATTCTCTTTAGGAAGATTTTGTGCAACAATTTTTGTTTCGGATCTTAATGGATCAAGTGTGTACATAACCCTGCCGTCGTTTCCGTCAACTACGTAATATAACATATCGGATTTTGGCATCCAATTAAGTTGCGAACGATTGGCAACTTCAGATAGAATAATTCGTTTTTGCCGTGTATCGTAAATCTCGGTGTAACTGCGGCCGCCTCCACCTTTGAGTGTTTCGCGTAAATTTAGTAAAACAAACCGTCCACTGGGAGAAATAGACGAACTGTTTACACGCGTTCCTTCGATAATATCATTGATAGAAATACGGCGTTTGTTGATATTATTGAAAGTGAAATTCAGCAAAGAATCTTCTTTTTCGGGTTTTAGTTCGATTTTAACTGCCGGATTAATTTTATTTTCTGCCGATGCTAAAAGCTTGATAATAATTCGTGCATTATTTGTGAAACCGTTTAGGTTGGCGTTAACCGATCCTGATTGGTGCAAGCTATCGTTTACCTGTGTTTTGGTTGCTCGTCTTACATCGTTTACATAAAGTTCGAGTGAATTGGGTGATGTTACGGTGAGTTTTCCTTTCCCGTATTGGTCGCCTGTAACAAAAAACGAAAGTAACTGAAATGCATATCCGTTTTGTTGTTTTGGGAGATGGAAAAATCCTGCCGTATCGGGTTTAAGTTCAGTTGTAAAGCGCTCTTGCTCGGGAAACGAAATGGAGTAGGAGAGCAGCATTTCATCCGTAAACTTGTTGTCTTTTAGATTAACGCTGTCAAGCATAACAGGTTTTTGTACATTGATGGGACCGAACGAATAGATTTTATCGGGTTTTGTAATCTGTTGTGAGTATGAATTTGCGATTAGTAATCCGCATAAGAAAATGGTGAATAAAAATTGTCTCTTCATATTTTTTGATTTATTTATGAGGCACAATGCATTGTACCTTTATATTTTCCATACAAAACAATTATCGAACTTTACGTCCGTTTCTTTTTCAAAGAAAGCGAAAACCGATGATCCGGAACCGGACATGGATGCATAAATTGCACCCAAATCATATAATTGTTGTTTGATATTGCAAATTTCGGGATATTTTTTGAAAACCGAAGGTTCAAAATCGTTTTTCATTAACTTTTTCCATTCGGAAACAGGTCTTTTTATGATTCTCTCCAACGAAATTTCGGGCTGTTGGGGCGAAACCATAGCATAAGCATCTTTTGTGGAAACAAAAATATCGGGTTTTGCCAAGACGAAAAAGTAACGGCTCAAATCCAATTCTATTTCTTTCAACTCATTTCCAATGCCGGTGGCGAATGTTGGCTTGTTTCTTATAAAAAATGCACAATCGGCGCCGATTTTTGCAGCCTTGTGTTCTAATTCCGATATAGTATAACCTAACGAAAATGTATCATTCAGTAGTTTTAGCATAAATGCGGCATCGGCGGATCCGCCGCCCAATCCTGCACCGAAAGGAATTTTTTTTAATAGATGAATATCGATTGGCGGAATTTCTTTTTCTGCCGAAATTAGTTTCCACGCTTTAATCACCAAATTATCGTCTGTATTGCCCTGAATTTCAATTCCGGTTTGAAAAAAACGATAACCTGCGGTTGGTGCGGATTTATAATCCGCACCGGCAGTTGAATTATCGAAAGGAATGATTTCCAAAGCGTCTTTTAATCCGATAGGATAAAAAATGGTTTCAAGATTATGGTAACCATCCGATCGTTTGGAAATAATGTTAAGTCCTAAATTTATCTTTGCGTTTGGGAAACAGATCATATAGTTGCATTCGTTTTTGCAAAGATAATATTTTTTAGGTTATGAGTTAAGGGCTGTTGATTAGAGTTTATATAAAATAGTTTATTAACGAGTTCTTTTACATAACTTTGCATTACAGTAAAAAACGTAATGCAAAATGAAATACGACAAAGTTCGAAAA
>JAUNUM010000106.1 GCA_030538215.1 Bacteroidia bacterium | reverse complement strand
CTAAAGTCTTGCACTAAAGTGCATAGTTTTAACTAGCGAACTTAAAAAATAAAAAAACACCATTAGAAAAAACTCAAAACAGTTTCTAATATATCTCAATTATCATCTCCTTTCGCTATATTTGTAGAAATTTTACAAGAAAAGAAATAAAACAAATATGAATATGAATCCTTTATCCGCAAGACTGCAATCGCTTTCTCCATCAGAGACTTTTGCGATGGCACAAAAAAGCAATGAGCTAAAAGCTCAAGGAATTGATGTAATTAATATGAGTGTGGGTGAACCCGATTTTGCTACTCCAAATCACATAAAAGAAGCCGCAAAAAAGGCAATCGATAATAATTTCTCCTTCTACTCTCCCGTGCCCGGATTTCCTGAACTACGAAAAGCCATTTGCTCAAAACTAAAAAACGAGAATAATCTTGATTTCGATCCGGCACAAATAGTGGTTTCCGGCGGAGCCAAACAATCGCTTTGCAATGTTATTTTATCTATTGTGAACAAAGGCGAAGAAGTAATTATACCGGCCCCCTATTGGGTGAGTTATCCCGAAATGGTGAAACTGGCTGAAGGAAAATCGGTTTTCGTGTATGCCGGTATTGAGCAGGATTTTAAGATTACCGCAAAACAATTGAAAAGCGCTATTACATCAAAAACAAGAGCATTGATTTTGTGTTCGCCCTCCAATCCCACAGGAAGTGTTTACACGCGCGAAGAGTTAAAATCGCTGACAGATGTGTTAATAAAATATCCAAATATTTATGTTATCTCGGATGAGATTTACGAACATATTAATTATATCGGCAAGCACGAAAGCATAGCTCAATTTGAGGCAATTCGCGAACGCGTAATAATTGTAAACGGAGTTTCAAAAGGCTATGCCATGACGGGCTGGCGCATTGGATGGATTGCCGCTCCTAAATGGATTGCATCTGCATGCGGACTGTTGCAGGGGCAATACACCTCAGGAGCATCGTCTATTTCGCAAAAAGCCGCCGAAGCCGCTTATATCGGCGATCAGGCTTGTGTAGAAGAAATGCGCATAGCCTTTGAAAGAAGAAAAAATTTAATTACAAAACTTTTAAAAGAAATTCCCGGACTGAAAGTAAACGACCCCAAGGGCGCGTTTTACATTTTTATTGAATGCAGTTATTATATGGGCAAACGGTTGGAAGGGAAAAAGATAGAAACTGCTGCCGATTTGGCAATGTATCTGTTGGAACAGGGACATGTTGCCTGCGTGGGTGGTGATGCTTTTGGAGCGCCCGAACATATTAGATTTTCTTATGCAACATCGGACGAAGATATTAAGAATGCTATAGCCAGAGTGAAAGATGCGCTGGCCAAATTGAACTAAAATATCACGATAAAATACAAGATTACTCCATAAACAAAACTTCTTACTGACGAAAGGGTTTAAAGCCGTTTCGTCAGTATTGCTTATATTTTAGCAATAAATATTCATTAGAAACTGTTTCCTAAATCCTCTTCTAACTATTTTTAATCCACAACTGTTAAGATTGTGAGAACAGATTTCTTATCTTTGCGCTCGAATAATAAGCTATCGGCTTTGGTTATTTGCCATTAGCTGGAAAGTGAAGTGTAACGGCTCCGCATAAAGCTAAAAAAATATTGTTTTGAAGTTTGAACTGCAACATACCGATCCTTTCTCGAATGCTCGTGCCGGATTAATTACAACCGATCACGGACAAATTGAAACTCCCGTTTTTATGCCGGTAGGCACGGTGGGAAGCGTAAAAGCCGTGCAAATGACGGAGCTGAAAGAAGATATTAAAGCGCAAATTATCCTTGGGAATACGTATCATTTATACTTGCGTCCGGGATTGGATATTTTGCAACGTGCCGGCGGATTGCACAAATTCAACAGCTGGGATAAACCCATTTTGACTGATAGTGGTGGCTTTCAGGTATTTTCACTTGCCGAAAACCGAAAACTTAGCGAAGAAGGGGCCGAATTTCGTTCACATATCGACGGGTCGAAGCATTTTTTCACACCGGAAAAAGCCGTAGATATTCAACGCGTTATCGGTGCCGATATTATGATGGCTTTTGACGAATGCACACCTGGAGATGCCGATTACGACTATGCAAAAAAATCGCTCGAACTTACCGAAAGATGGCTACAGCGATGTATCGCCCGATTCAACGAAACCGAATGCTCTTACGGATACAAACAAACACTATTTCCCATTGTGCAAGGATGTGTGTATCCCGACCTTCGTCGTCGTGCGGCAGAAAACGTGGCTTCGCTGGAAGCAGATGGAAACGCCATTGGCGGATTGGCCGTTGGCGAACCTACAGAAAAAATGTACGAAATGGTGGAATTGGTAAACGAAGTTTTACCCAAAAACAAACCGCGCTATCTAATGGGAGTGGGTAAACCCGAAAACCTTCTTGAAGCTATTGAGCGCGGTGTAGATATGTTCGACTGCATTATGCCCACACGCAACGGGCGCAACGGACAAATATTCACAAAGAACGGTGTTCTAAATATGCGCAACGAGCGCTGGAAAGACAACTTTTCGCCCATTGAAGAAGATGGAGCTTCGTACGTGGACACACTGTACAGCAAAGCGTATTTGCGACATCTTATAAACGTGAATGAGATTTTGGGATTGCAAATTGCATCAATCCACAATCTTGCATTTTACATTTGGCTGGTGCAAGAGGCTCGAAAACATATTATAGCCGGAGATTTTTCAACGTGGAAGCCTGCGATGATTGAAAATATTACCCGCAGACTGTGAAATTATCGCTACCAAACATTTAAAAGCAAGCAGAGCAAATGAAGTCAAAAAAAATAAGTCTGAAAATATACCGCATTGACAAGTACATCATCAAAAAGTTTTTGGGAACGTATCTTTTCATGATCGCACTTATTTTGTCTATTGCCGTGGTGTTCGATATTAACGAAAAAATTGATAAATTTATCAGCAACAGTGCACCGCTTAGCGAAATTATCTTCAATTACTACGTCAACTTTGTTCCTTATTATGCCAACCTTTTCAGTCCTATTTTTGTGTTTTTAGCGGTTATCTTTTTTACATCAAAAATGGCTTCCAACTCCGAAATTATTGCCATTCTATCAAATGGTGTCAGCTTCAAGAGATTGCTCTATCCATATATGATTTCGGCAGGAATAATTGCTGCGGCTTCTTTTGTGATGAACAGTTACATAATTCCACCGGCAAATAAAGTTCGATTAAATTTTGAGCACACTTATATAAATCCCGAAAGAAAAAAGACCGATGATAGAAATATTCAATTTAAAGTAGCCGACGGTACCATTGTGTATTTCGGAAATTTTGATTTGGTTTCAAATATTGGATACAATTTCTCCATCGATCAGTTTGATAGTCTGAAACTAATTTCGCGCCTCACTGCCCAATCCATTCAATACGATTCGCTTTACCATTGGACAATAAAAGATTATCAAATAAGAAATTTTGATGGATTGCAAGAGAAAATCATTCACGGAACATCTATAGACACAATTATTCAAGTGGTTCCCAACGATTTTATAGTGGCGGTAACCGCACAACAAATGATGACTTCGCCCGAAATCACACACTACGTGAAAAGTCAAAACGAACGTGGATTGGGTAATGTGAAAGACTTCCAGATTGAATACCATTCGCGCATTGCATCGGTGTTTTCGGCATTTATCCTCACCATAATCGGCGCCACGCTTTCGGCACGCAAAGTGAAAGGAGGCATGGGGCTAAATATTGGAATTGGATTATCTTTAAGTGTAACATATATTTTGTTTATGACCATAACCTCATCGTTTGCCGTAAAAGGGAACATGAGCCCAATGCTTGCCGCATGGATTCCGAATATTATTTTTATTGCTATTTCGTTTTTCTTGTATAAGAGAGCTCCTAATTAAAAAGGAGCGATTGATTTATCGCTAATTTGTTTAATTTTCTCAGTGTATGAAGTTCTTGTTTTCCATATTCACAAAAAATATAAAGCTCACTCATTTTGTCATATTGATGAGTTTACTCAACTTTTTATTTTTTCATTATGCATTTTTCAAGTATATTTTTAACAATCTCAACTACAAAAGCTTCAACGGCATATTGCTAGTTGTCAGTACTTTTGCTTTAGTTGTGATTTTCAATGCCTTTGCTTTCTATTTATTTATGTTTCTGTCGCGCATTGTGGGGAAGTTTTTATTGGCACTAACTTTTATAATCAGCTCAATTGCAACCTATTTTGTAAACACGTACAATGCTATCATAGACGAGGGCATGATAGGCAACGTAATCAACACGAACTATAGCGAGGCAAGCAGTTTTTTCTCGGCAAAGTTGCTGCTATACCTCTTTTTCTTTGGCATAATCCCTTCCATTTACATCATTAAAGCTAAAGTAGTAACTGTAAAGCTGAAGAAATTTCTGATAACAATATCGCTAAGCCTGGTATTTATTGCTTCGGTGGCACTTGCCAATGCGAGCAATTGGCTGTGGATCGACAACAATGCAACCACGCTGGGCGGACTTGTTATGCCTTGGTCTTACACGGTAAACACCGTTCGCTTTTATAATCAAAAACATAAAAGCAACAAAAAGGAGATTCTGCTACCCGATGCCACAATAAAAGACAATAAAAAATCGGTAATGGTTGTAGTTATTGGGGAATCGGCAAGAAGTCAAAATTTTTCGCTATACGGTTATCCCAAAAACACCAATCCGCTACTTTCTAAAACTCCTAATCTGTATCATTTCGAAGCTACAGCTTGCGCCACCTACACAACCGCAGCGCTGAAATGTATTTTAGAGCACAAGAGAACCAACGACTTATATGAAATTCTGCCCAACTATTTATACAGAAACAACGTGGATGTGGTGTGGAGAACTACAAACTGGGGAGAACCACCCGTTCATATAAAGCATTATCAAAACAGCGATGCCCTGATACGCAATTGCAACGGTGAAGACTGCAATTACGACGGAGTTCTTTTAAGCGGGCTAAAAGACCAGATATTGACAAGTGAAAATAACAAAATACTGGTAATTTTGCATACGAGCACAAGTCACGGTCCTACATACAGTAAAAAATACCCGCCAAGGTTTGAGATTTTCACACCTGTGTGCAACAGCGTTGAACTGGGCAATTGCTCCTACGAGGAGCTGATTAACGCCTACGACAACACCATTGTTTATACAGATTATTTATTGCACAGCCTCATAGAAACTCTGAAAGAACTGGAGGAGTACGACACGTCAATGATTTATGTTTCAGATCACGGAGAATCGTTAGGAGAGAAAAACCTGTATATGCACGGTGTACCCATGAGCATTGCTCCAAAAGAACAGTACGAAATACCTTTTATTGTGTGGATGTCCGACAGCACGAGACAACTAAAGTCTAACGAATCATTAACACAAAATCATGTGTTTCATAGTGTTTTGAACTTTTTAGGAGTAGAAAGTCCCATTTACGAAGAGGAATTAAATATTTACAAATAGAAACAAGGCATTGAGCAAAAAAACGAACAAAACAGTTTCTTAATCAGCTAAAACGAATTGAAATATAAAAATGAACAACAAACGATATTCTCTTTCTTTTTTTCTTATTCCCTACATTATTTTTGCGATAACCTGGTTTTCGCTCATCATTATTTACGAAAAGGGTGAGTTGCATTTGATACTCAACTCCTATCACTCACCGTTTTTGGATACTTTTTTCAAGTATTTCACCGAATTGGGTGGTAGCATCCCGTTCATCATCGTAGCTGTTTATCTTTTCTTTCAAATAAACAAGTCGTTTTACCTGTTATCCACTTTGCTTATAAACGCGCTACTCACAAACACGCTGAAACGGTTATTCGCGGTACCGCGCCCCAAAATATTTTTCGAAGAAAACTTTCCTGATGTCGCTTTGCAGTTTGTGGACGGAGTAAGGATATACGAGTATAACGGATTTCCATCGGGACACACCTCTGCCGTTTTTGCCACTATGATATGCATTGCCCTATTGTCGCGCAATCGATATATATCGGTTCTCTGTTTGCTGCTTGCTGTGATTGGAGCATATTCGCGCGTATATCTTTCGCAGCACTTTGCCGAAGACATCATGTTGGGCTCACTGGTGGGAATGACAACTGCTTTGGCCATATATCCGCTCTATTTGAAATCGAGAAATAAAACGTGGATGAATAAATCAATATTAACTGTTTGGAGAAGATAACATCTCTCCTCAACCCTCTCCACAGGAGCGAGAGAGTGGAATAATTAAAGTTTAGACAAATAATGAAACAATTTCTTACCCTCTTTTTTTTATGTGCAACAGCCATATTTACGGTAGCACAAACCAACTATCCCACTATCGTTATCGAAACCAATTACGGCACCATGAAAGCCATGCTGTATGACGATACGCCCAACCACAGCAACCATTTTCTAAAATTGGTGAAGCAGGGATATTTTAACGGAACGTTGTTTCATCGGGTTATTAAGGAGTTTATGATTCAAGGCGGAGCTCAGGATTCTAAGAATGCTCCCGCCGGAGCTCAAATTGGTGGCGGGCGGACCGATATGGATATTATGCCGGAATTCCGTGACCATCATTTTCATAAAAAGGGAGCCCTGGCCGCTCCCCGAAGAGACGATAACGTAAA
>JAUNUM010000006.1 GCA_030538215.1 Bacteroidia bacterium | reverse complement strand
CAACGACCCCGAGATTACAAATCACGTGCTCTGGCCAACTGAGCTAAAGAGGCTTATTATCTTGTAATTAACCGTTCCCCTCAAAAAATAAGAGAGAAACGGTCGCAAAGGTAGTGATATTTTTTGGATAACCAAAACTTTCAAATGTTTTTTTCTTCGATTATCTCTCCTTTTTTTCTTTTGTTTTAATAATTTGCTTTTCTAATGCTTCGGCGCACAAATCTATGGCTTCTTCAAACTTGTCGGCAGTCTTGCTGGCAAAGGCTTCGCCGCTTTTTAAATTCATTTTTACGGATGCTTCTTTGTTCTTTGCAGTCTCGGGTTTAACTACCTTTAGAGTTACTTCTGCTTGAATGATGTTGTCGCTGAACTTCTCGATTTTTTTCATTCTTTTTTCAACAAAGGCTTTTAGTTGTTCTGTAGCTTCAAAATTGATAGACTGAATACGTAATTCCATAATCTTTCCTCCTCTAATTTTTTGCTCTGGGATGAGCGTTATGATAGACTTTTTTTAATTCTTCGAAGGTTACATGGGTGTAAACTTCGGTAGATGCCAAGCTTGAGTGACCCAACAACTCTTTCACGGCATTTATCTCGGCGCCGTTGTTGAGCATTTCGGTAGCGAAAGAGTGTCGCAATATGTGCGGACTTTTTTTCGATAGGGTGGAAATGCTGTCGAGGTGTTTTCTGATGATGTTGTAAATCATTTTCGGATACATTGGATCTCCATTTTTCTTAACAAACAAAAATGATGTTTTGTTTTCTATTTCTCGATCTCTTAGCTGTATATAATCTTTTAATTTTTGAATAATAGCATCTGAGACGGGAATGATGCGCTGTTTGTTTCTTTTTCCGGTAACACGAAGTGTTTTTGCGTAAATATCAATGTCTGAGTCTTTTAATCCGATGAGCTCCGATTTTCGTATACCGGTTACGTAAAATAATTCTATAATAAATCGGTTGCGTTGTCCTTCAAAATCATCTGTGTAGGCGAATTCGTCATCGATTATTCGCGTCATGTTTTCGTGATTGACAAAAGTGGGTAGTTTTTTTTGTGCTTTAGGACCTATGATGTTTTCGGCAGGATTTCCTTTAATAACTTCTATTTTATTCAGGTATTTGAAGAAAGTTTTTAGAGTGCTAAGTTTCCGATTAACTGATCGGGGTTTGATGCCTTCTTCAACCAATTGTGCAATCCATATCCTGATGAGATCGGTGTCTATCTCAGCCGGATTGAATTTGCCGCACTCTTTTTCGATAAACTGCTGAAATTGTGTGAGGTCTGTTAAATAAGAAATCTCCGTATGAGAGGAGTAATTTTTCTCATTACGGAGATATTGTATTAATTTTTCTTTCCACATATCGCAACTCAGACAGATTGATATGCGAAGTTAAGGAAAATAATTTTAAATATGAAAATTAATCTTCGTTTTCTTGCAGTTTTTGTACGTAAACTGCATGTTGTTTTTTCTTGCGTTTTACAACCGAAGGTTTGGCAAAAGCCTGGCGTCTGCGAAGCTCTTTTACTACGCCTGTTCTTTCGTATTTACGTTTAAATTTTTTCAAGGCTCTTTCAATATTTTCGCCTTCTTTTAATTGTACTACTATCATTTTTTTGTTTTTAATTGAGATTATTGTTTTTTGAAGAATTACACATTAATATATATGTATAATTGCTATTAGCTAAGAACAAGTTTGTTCTTATGCTTGAAATAAATGGATATTTTGTTCTATATTGTTTTATTTCTGAGTGTTACAATAACCTCCCTTCGTTTTGCGGGTGCAAAGATAAGAAAAAATATTTGAAATTTAAATGCGATCTTTTAAAAATATTTTATTAAAATAAAACTTCCCGATTGAAATTTCTTTAATCGGGAAGTTTTTATCTTATTTACTTCGAGCTTCGGTCTTCTGACTTTCGGCTTGAAATTACTTCACTTCTTCAAAAGAAATGATATGTGATTATCAGTTAGATGTGGTTATGTGGTACAAATTAAGATACAAGTAAAGTGTTTTTTGACATCGGTTAGATTGCCTTATTTATTACCCTCTTGCTTGATTTGGTAGCACTTTCGTGCTTGATAATGCTTGGGATTTATTAATTGAGATAACTGAAATGAACTTACTGATATTTTAGAATTTTTCAACAGCAACTTATCGTTCGCTTTTTGTAGTGGAAAGCGTATTTTTAAGTTGGGAGTAAGTAAGTATGTAGATCAAATTCTCAAAGCAGGCAAGCCATTTCGCAAGCTAATACATCCAATTTAGAAGCATAAATCGACATTCTTGTTTACAAACTTTACAATTTCGCTTACGACGAAGTGAAAATTATTGACCTGGAAATAGATAATAAACTTAACAAAGATAAATATGAATATTCAAATTAAGATGATATTTCGTATTAAAACTGCTTAATTTAGCTAAAATGCAAATATTAGCCGATTTAAACCTGCTTATTTTGATAAATTGTGTATATTTGCAGGTAAATAAACTAACTATATGATACAGACAGGATATCAAAAGGAGCAAATTGTCAATCGTATAAGGGTTGATAATCCTTGGTGGAAAAGTGGCTCTATCGATACGTATTTTAGCAATATGCGTCCACGACTATATTTAGAAAAGTTTTATACACAGGTAGCAGACATAAATTTATTGCGAAGCGTTATCCTTATGGGACCCCGACGAGTGGGAAAAACCGTACTTATTTTCCACTGCATAGAACGCTTGATAAAGTCAGGTGTAAATCCGCGTCAAATTATTTATGTGTCAATTGAAACGCCAATTTACAACCGTATTTCGCTCGAAGAGTTGTTTTTGATGGCCTGCGAAGCACAAGGTATTGAACCTAACGAGCCGAAAAAAGGGTTTTACGTTTTTTTCGACGAAATTCAGTATCTCAAAGATTGGGAAATACATCTGAAGTCATTAGTAGATACGTATAGATACTGCAAATTTACCGTTTCAGGCTCGGCGGCCGCCGCACTCAAAATGAAAAGTGGTGAGAGCGGCGCCGGTCGTTTTACCGACTTTCAGTTGCCACCACTCACTTTCTGTGAATACATTCAGCTTAAAGGAATGAGCAATTTAATTGTTCCCGATAAATTAATAGTGGGAAATATAGAAATTCCGACTTTCAAAGCAATTGATATTCGAGAACTTAATTCTCAATTTATTCATTATCTCAACTTTGGCGGTTACCCAGAAGTTGTTTTTTCAGAAAAAATACAATCCAATCCCGGACAGTTTATTCGCAACGACATAATAGACAAAGTACTTCTGCGAGACCTGCCAAGTCTTTATGGAATATCCGATGTTCAGGAACTTAATTCCTTTTTCTCCGTTATTGCCTATCATTCAGGCAATGAGTTTTCTTACGAAAGTCTTTCAAAAATGTCGGGCGTGAAAAAAGATACGTTGCGCAAATATATAGAATATTTGCAAGCGGCTTTTCTAATCAAAATTGTTCATAGAACTGATTTTAATGCTAAGCGTTTTCAACGTGTATCATCGTTTAAAATTTACTTAACTAATCCGTCTTTACGATGTGCCCTATTTCAACCATTGGAACTTACCGATGACAAAATTGGCGATATGGTAGAAACAGCCGTATTCACACAGTTTTTCCCACGTGAAGATGCAACGCTTTGCTATGCAAACTGGAAAGATGGGCGCAGTGCAGGCGAAGTTGATATTGTGAAACTGAATAATGTCACACAAAAACCGCTATGGGCAAGTGAAGTAAAATGGTCAAACAGATATTTTGATTATCCCGCAGAATTAAAGTCGCTACTGAAATTTATGGACAACAATAAACTCAACACGGCTGTGGTAACTAGTATAGACAAGCAAGGAATAAGAGAAATGGAGCGTGTAAATTTGTTTTTTATGCCAACCGCTTTGTACTCTTATATAGTGGGATATAATACTATAAACGAAATTTATGATTATACTAATTTTTAGCAATACACACAATACGAAAAGCTCTCCGTATTGTGAAATTACAAATCAAATGCCTGATATATAGATAAATATAGATGTTTTGCAAATTAAGCAGGTTTAAACCTGCTTAATTTGCAAAAAAGATATAATTCGCTGTGGCTCAGCGCTATATGTTGTATTTTCTGTTTTGTCATTTACGATCCCTCAATTGCATTTTTTATTTTTGCCACCTCTCCATCAGCAAACGAAAATTTCTCAACCGTCATCACGGGTTGTAGCAGGATATTTCCATCGGTGCAGATATTGGAAATCTGCAATCAGTTAGGTTGTGTTTTTGCCAATGAGCACATTTTGTCTGGATTTGATGCGGGGAAGTGGGTGGAGGTGTAGGATTTACTGCCGACTTGTGGGGTCGGCAGTATATTTTTAAATAAAATCAAAAAACATTAATCTCTACTCCATTAATATTTAGATTTTTTTGAAATTTACCAAGCATTTTGTCAGCATCTCTTCTGAATGTATAATAGACATCATTGAATTAGCGACGCATTCAAAATAAATGTATTCAGTAAAAACAGTATCATTGTTGAAGTTTAACGCAAATCTCACACGGGAAGGTGCAGTTATAGCACAATCTCCTTGTAGTTGTAATCTTAGAGGTGCTTTTGGATACAAAAATATTGGATTTTCAAGTTCTAATGAGGTTTTGATAGGGCTATATTCTGAATTGTATTTAAACGATAAATTTATTTTATATTTTCTGTATGGTTTTAGTTTTCCAATAGGAACAGATGGACGCCCTGCCATTGCTGCAGTTCTTTCTGCATAAGTATCAATTGAAACTAACAAAACGGTTTCATCAGAATTATTTATGATTGATATATCAAATATGGGTAGTTGATTTCGTTTTTTATCGTTTTGAAATTTATAGTGAAAGCTATGTCCAAAGGCTTCGTGTTTAGGTGCATCTGTCTTTTTATAAACCGACTTAGGCACTACTTTCACTAATGCAATTGTGAGATTTGGCAGGAAATTTCTAAAATACTTTTTCACTAAGATGGGGTAAGTGTCCAATCCATCACAAATATCATCCCAACTCCAAAATTCAAGCATTAACATACCTTTAGTTGATGCATAGAAAAAAGGACTTTCTTTACCAAAGAAATTCACATCCCTTGGGAGTGTTGTTGCAATTATAAGTTTGTTAACAGGAATATGACTTTCATACGCATCAATGATATCTTTAGAAATGCTTTTCATTACTTTTTTTTGCTCTGACTTTGTTCTTGGTAAGTTACTAATAACCTTACATTGAACAGCACAATTATGTTCAAAAGAAAGTATGTCTATTCCAAATTGTTTTTGCCCGTTTCTTCCAAGCTTTTGAAAGCTTGTTGTATCAAAACGAAAGTTCATATAATCAACGATTAGCGACTCAAAGATTTTTGGTTCTGTAATAATAGGATATTTATAAATATTCATAATAATGGAATATTAAATCATATTTTTCTCCAACACCCTTCCCAAATGATACTCAACAAAACGACTATCACTATTGTAAGTTGTGTCAATAACTTCAACCAAAGCGGATGCTCTATCCCTATTATATCCGACATAAAAACGGATAACATCGTATTTTTTCAGATACCTTTTGCCATCTTCATTGCTTATCCAAGTGTATCTATTTAGTGTTGTTTGCTTTAACTCTCTAAATTCTATGTCTTTATTTCCTGCAATTATTTCGTCAAAATAAATTTTCTTGATATTTAGCGTAAGTACTTTCAGTCCTGTAGTATCAAACTTTGGTTTAGTATTTTCATTTGCCGGTTCAATGTATTCCAAACTTTCCAGCGAAGGGTTGTACCTATAATGTACAATGCTCTTGTCGATAAATCGATTGATTACAGTTTCGATAATATCCATTGGCACAACATACCATTCACGTGCTTTCTTCTTTACTCCACTTTTATCTTCAATGAGAAAATTAAACTGGACGGCACTAAAAAACTGGTGAATAAGATTTTCAAACTTCTGCGTATTCATATTAAATGTTTTCCACGAAGCCTCAATCTTCACTTTATCCATCAAATAAGTTGCATCGTTTTGTGCATTTTTAATGCGTTCTTCTACGGGAGTAGTTGAAAAACCAATCTTATAAAGATTTTTTTGACTTTTTATCTCCGGATTTTCTGAAAGTGAACTCAATACATATATCCAGCCATCCTGAATATCATCGGAAGTTACTCCAAATTGGGATTGGAGAAATGCCTCATCGCTTTCCGTACTTTCTGTAACAACATATCCATCCGTAGTTATCGACTTTCTAAGCGTATCCAAATAAATATCACTTTCGGTACCATTCTCGTAGATACAGCGTGTGCGGGCATCTTTCTTCTTTCTTTTGTTATTTATCTCCCATTCGCCAATTTGTTCTAAAAAGAGCAAGACACCACCTGTTATATAATAAGATCCGGCTTGGAGTGCGCGCGATTTAGTTAATTTTTTTATGTTACGTTTGCCGGATTTCAACTCTTGATGTACTTTTTTAAAACCATCTTCATAATCGTGGAAATTCTCGCATAGAGTACGCTGAGCAATATAATCGGGATTATCCTTTGTCGATTTTTTTAGCGTTTCCGGCACATCGAAAAGGCTTAAATCCTCTTGCTCAATATGCTCAAGAAGCGGATCTGAAAATATGCTTTTTAATTCTTCGTCTATATTCATCACTTCAACAAATTTAAATGGTCAAATTCTTTCAAATAAGCCGTTTTATCCACGTCAGTTCTTATATTCTGCAAACGTCTGTACAGCGATTTTTCTTTAAAATCCTTACCATCTTCACTTGGCTCTCTGTTATTAACTCCAATCCAATCCATTATTTCTAAGAATGACTGTGTCAATCTGTCATCTTGTGTAATTTTGGGTGGCAAAGGACGAACATCCGCCAGTAGTGGGTCGTCAAATAGTGCCAGTAGTTCTTTTTCCCAATCCATATTCTAAAATTTTCAGTCTTGCAAACCTGTCAAATGTCTTCTTTTTTCATTAACAATAATAGCGTAAGCCTGCGCTAATTTTTGCACCTGTGGCGACGGGTCATTTACGGATGGAAGTTTATCGTTGTGCTTTGCTAAATACTCTTTGAGCGGTCCTTTGAAAAGAATGATTGCCTCTTCTATCGACATATCATATTTTTGCTCTGCAATGGTATCTTGTATAAGTTTTAATACCGAAGCCGTTACGTTCTTCGATAAAATTTCATAAGCTCGCTGAAAAGGATTAATCGTGTTAATCAAATTAATGCTCAGCTTATCAATATTGATAAATCGATTTGTAATTTGCAACAATCGGTTTCCCGCACTTTCTGTTACATCATTACCTTTCACAATGGTGTCTAAAATGATACGCTGACGCACCTCTTCCACTTCTTCATCCGATAAATCGGGGTGTTTCTCCTTGATTATTTTAGGAATAAGCACTTGGTTTATAACTTCAGCCGGGGTATTACCATCCAACGCCCGCACCATCATATCATTCTGCAAGATTGTTGCTTTCAGGTCGTCCAGCTGTTCCGTAACAATCTGTGTAGTTTTTACCGATGATAATGGTTTCAATCCTTCTACTATTATTTCACGTTCGCCAAGCACTTCACCACCTTCTGTAAACTCCTTGATTGTTTTGAAATTCCACGACGGTGCCATTACTTGCTCCATCAGCAGTGAAGCAACAATAGCTTTCAGCATATCATTTACAGATTTTGATACATTTTCCTGCGTTGCATCCGGCGCGGCTATCAAATTAGTAAACTGTGCGTGCTCTTTCCCCTCACAATCGCGGGTACAGCGACCAATTATTTGCACCACTTCCGTGAGCGAACCACGCACACCCACTGTAAGGCAATGCTCGCACCACTGCCAGTCGAAGCCTTCTTTGGCAGTTCCCAAAGCAATAATTATATCCACATCGTCTTTGCGGTTCATCCGTTGCAAATAACTTTGTAAGGTTGTGCGCTCGGTAGCGTTATCTTCTACCAAATCAGCAAATCGGAGTGTACTTCCATCGGGCGTAACCACTTCGGTAATGCCCGTATCGTAGTTCCTGTTGCCTTTTACACCGCAAAAGTTCATAATCTCCTCCACCTCCGTATGTTTCCCCAAACCTGTGGCGGCGCGAGAATTGACGGAAGGAATATGAATAAGCGTTTTCTTGGTAGTATCCAACACCTCTTCAATAGCAGTCAGATAATTACCTTGATAAAAGTGATAACCTAAACCCAACGATTTCAGGTGCTGATAACCGTTAAGTTGTTCATAGTAATTGTATGTGATGTGATGAAATCGCCTCTCATCCTCCGGTCGCATTACGGGCACGCCATCACCTCTGAAATACGAGCCGGTCATAGCCACAATGTGAACCGAAGTTTCAGCCATTAAATCCCGAATAATGTCGCCCAGATTGCTCTCTACTGATGCCGAAGCGTGGTGAAACTCGTCAATAGCCAGCAAGCAGTCGTTGAACACTTCGTTGTCCATTTCTTTTATCGCCAGACGCAAAGTTGAGTGTGTACAGACTAACTTATTGGTGCTTTTTTGCCTGAAAAACTCCTTAAATCTACCGATTTTATCCTTTTCAAATTCAGCATCGCAGAGATTAAAATACTGTGCCAATTGCCAATCTTCAAAGAACCCATATTTCTTTAACAGAGTGTTTTGAAACGAGCGACCGATGGTTTTTTCCGGTACGGCAACGATTACTTTCTTTACGCCCTGATTGGCTAATTTGTCTAATGCCACAAACATCAGCGCACGCGACTTTCCCGAAGCGGGCGGGGCTTTCACTAATAAATACTGCTCGTTGCGTGCTGCATAAACCTTGGCTTGCATATCGCGCATACCGAGCTCGTTGGTATTGGTGGATTTTCCTGTTTGCTGATATTTAATGTCAATTAAATTAGTGTTGGTCATATTGTTTGTGTATGTTTATTCTTCAAATAATTATTTTATTTATGTCGTTTTGCTCGCCTCATTTATAAGGTGAGCAAAATTCAACTTAAACTTTTTCAATCACTTACATTTACATAAAACAAGAGGTTCATTTATTATTTTCCAATTAAGTTAAATGAATTTGCTAAAATATTTTTCTTTACGTACAATGCCGTTCCAAACGGCATTGTACAAACAAAAGGCAAAGTAATTCAGAAAATCTCATATATCTTCAAATAAATATTTATTATTTTCTGTGTCATTTACCATAAATGCTTTTATTTCTTTCAATAAATCGGACAATATATTTAATGCCTCTGATGAATTATCTATAGCATCTTGATAATCTAATTTTTGTTCTACGCCAATACCGAGATATTTTTTTTCTCCTGAAACGATTATTCTTGAACGACTATCATTGAGAAGCGGTGTAAATCTGTGTGTAAAAGCGTGGCGATAATCTCTGGCTTTATTTAATTTCTGATATGTCGAGAACAAAAGATTATCAGAAAATGTGTGTTTTTTTGAAAAAACACAGTTAAATGCTGTTCTGTTTTCATCTGCTAATGGGTCAAAATACAAACTTACAATTTGTGCCAAGATGTCCAACGATGAAAAATAAAAGTAATAAAAAACTTCAGCATAATACTCAAATTGAGCTGTATTTATAATGGTAAGCTCATCATCTGATTTCAAATCTTCACATACTCCTCGATTGAAATGGACTATAAGATACTCATAAGAACTCCGAGTTTTACTTAGTTTGTTACTTAAACAAATATCCCAATATTTTAAATTATCAATTCGAGTTATTTGCTCCAAAGAAAGCTTCTCGTCTCCCCAAATCGTAATCGTTTCATTGAAATTAAATCCAAAACACTCTAACTTAGGCAGTGTTTTATAGACTATATCAACTTCTTCTTTTGTTGGGTAAGTAAAGTTTTTTCTCTTTAATATCATATTTTTAATCCTTTTTTACGCACAATGCCGTTTGTAACGGCAATGTGCTACATCTTCTCATACATCTTAAACAGCACTTCCAACCGTTCTTCATCGCTGGCGAAAGGTGCACTGGGGTAACAACTATCTACCGCCAAATCCAGCGTGTGGTGTGCTTCGCGCAGGTCTTGGGGCATTTTGTCCGGATCATACATTTCGGCAAGCGTTTTCTCGGTGTGGTTTTCACGCACCATAAGCACCTCTTCGGCTAATGCTTCTATCTCTTTTTTCTTGGCTTCGGATAGTTTGGGAAAAGGGAAAGTGTTGTAACAAAGAGATGCTGAATACCTCATATCTGTTTTCAATCTTCCTCCAACGGCTCTAACCCAAGCATTGTGAATTTTTGACGTAAGAATACCAAACAGCCACATTTCGGCATCGTATAGAGCAAAGGCAGAGTCGGAAACGACAATATTTTTATCTAAAAATCCAATTGGAATATATTCTCTACGCTCCGATGAAACACGAGGAATGATGATTGCATCGGTTGGTTTATACCTTATTTCTCCAAAACGATATGGAAATTGCGCTAATGCTTGTGTAGGCTTACGCTTACTCTCCACTCTGCTATTATAAACTTTATCAATTCTTTTGACGATTGGCTCAATGCTATTTGCCAATTGTTGATTTGCATCTTCAATCCACAGACAGTATCTTTCTTCTCCTCTAATAAATTCTTGTGAGCCGAGAAATTTCTTAATAAAAACGGATGCTTCGGGATGTGCATTTAGCAATTCATCTTTTTCATATCTATCTAAAAGTAAAGCACCACCATCATTGGGCATACTTCCAAATGAAAGGACAGGAAATTTCGATATTGATTTACTTCGGGCTTTTACAATCGTATTGCTCCCTTTTGTGAGATATGCATTAATCACATCTACAATCTCAACTTTATTTTCGGAATACAAGCGTTTTTTGTTTTTCGAAATAGTTGAAACTCCAATAACTACACACGTAACTCCTGCGTTATATTTGGCGTTATTTGTCCATTTAAAGGATAAATGGGCAAAATTGATTTCTAATCCCAAATCAAAAATCGGGTGCCATAAAATTCCAACTTGCTCACCTTGACAAATAGAATTTGTAGAAACAAAAGCATATTTTGCATTTGATTTTTCAATGTATTTTGCACCTAAATAAAACCAGATAGAGATATAGTCAAGATTATTAAAACCCTTTATGTCTGAAAGAGCAAAAGCAATATCTTCTTTCTGTAATTCACTTTGTAATCTAGCTCCCAAATACGGCGGATTTCCAAACACATACACTTCTTCATCTGCTGTGTGTGGGCAGACTTCATTCCAATCCACCCGGCAGGCATTGCCCTGAACGATGGTTACGATATTTTTGAGCGGTAGGGCATCAATCTTTACTTCCGAGAATTTTCGTGTAAACTCGGCATTCATCTGATGCTCCGCAAGCCAAAGCGAAAGCATCGCCAATTCGTGTGCGAAGCTGTCAATCTCAATGCCGTAAAACTGGCTGATGGATATATTGGTAAAGGGCAGTATGCGTAGTCCCGTAAGTTCGGCTATCCGCAGCCAGATGCGTATTTCCAACCGCCGAAGTTCTTTGTAGGTAATAATCAGAAAGTTTCCGCTTCCGCAAGCCGGGTCAAAGAATTTTATTTTAGAAATGCGGATAAGCAGTGCATCCAATTTTTTCGGGCTGTCGGATGCCGTGATAAAAGCTTCTTCCAATTCGTCCAAGAAAAGCGGTTGTATTACTTTCATAATATTGGGCACGCTGGTGTAGTGCATCCCTAATCCGCCACGCAGTTCGGGCGTAACCACTGCCTGCATCATCGAGCCAAAAATATCGGGGTTGATGTCGCCCCAATTCAGCTCACTGCATTCCAGTAAAATGCGTCGGGCGCGCATCCCCATTTTAGGTATGCTAATCCGCGAGTGAAAAAGCCCACCGTTTACGTACGGAAATTGGGCGAACATTCTGGTTTTTCCCACACGCAGGGGTTCGTCCATCACGTTGAAAGCTTCGTCCAACGCTTCGCTCAAATTGCTGCCGTCATCCAAGGTGTAGTTTCGGATAAAATCAGTGAAAATGCCTTGTTCAAAAATTCCGGTATCTTCAGCAAAGAAACAGAACAACAGGCGCGTCATAAACACGTTCAGGTCGTGCAAATCGGCATCGGATGCGTACTCGTTGTATCGCCGTATTTCGTTGTGAAGTTTTGCCATTTTCTCGGCGGCTTTCACATCGGCAGGGTTTTCTTTAATTATGATGTTTTTATCGCTTCCCGGACTTAACGGTGTGAAAAAATGAAAATCCAACCACAGTTTTTCGATGCTGTTTTCGTAGCTTTCATCAAATTTAGGGTCATATCCCAAAACGGTTTTGCCATCGCTTACTACAAGCAGTCGGGCTTTTTGCTTGGTTATGTCGTCATCGGTTTTCATCGCTTCCAGAGTTTCTGTCAGCATCAGCGTAGGAACAGCTTGAAATGCCAGACCTTTTTTGAGTAAAATTCCGCCATTTTTAGCAAAATTTCCTTTTCCCGATTTATAGCGATTAATGTACGTATCACTGGTTCCAAAAGCCGAAAGCAGTCGGTAGCCGATTTCTTCCGGATTGGTGATTTCTTTGAGTTTTTGTAGTTTTTGCTCTACTTCTTTGTAGTTGAAAGATGCCATAAAAGTTTCTTTGTATTGTTTTACACGGCATTGCGGTTGTAATCCGCATTGTCGGCAGTTGTTCTTTTCTTTTACGCACAATGCGGTTTTAACCGCAATGTACTTCTAACTGCAATGAGCTCCTCACTCCATATTTTCATATTCTTCCCAATAAAACTTCGCACCAATGCTATTCACCGTTTTGTAGTAATCCAGGAGTTTGCCAAACAATTCATCACCTACACCGTGTGCCGTTAGCGACAAAAGTGTATCAAGATAATTCTCAATCGTATTTGCATCTTTGCTTTGAGATGTGATAATTTGCTCAATCTCTGCCTCCATCGCAGGCAAATGTGATTTTAGCCTTTCCTGAAAGTCACGAATGGCATCTACAATATCTTTAAAATTACCTTCGTTCATTGGGTTGAAAAAATATGAAAATCGGGTGTGAATTTCTATCTCCTACAAAAATATAAAATTTTATCCGACTACCGGCGAAAACGGCTTCATAGAAATTGAAATATCTCTATTGTTCACTAAAATTGCTTGTTCATTGTCACTGAACACTCAATATAATTAACTCACCCCCTCTCCCACACCAAAATCCTTCCTTTCTTCGGGTCATCTTTCAAGTGGCTTTTGATGCTGTCGGGTTCAATATCGTTTAGGTTGTGGGCAAAGACTTTTTTAAGAAACAGGGCAGTATCGTCCTGTTTGCTTACATTCAGGTATTTCCAGATATTCCATCCGAAGTGGAATAAATCCAAGGATGTTAATGTTTTTAATTGATTAAAAAGCACTATTAATAAAATTATTTTAAAAATAAAAATAGCGGTAAAACATTGTTATACCGCTATTTATAATTATTGCTTATCGTTTGTGATGCTATTTTACTTCACTTCTTCAAAATCCACATCCGTAACATCATCGGCAGGTTTGGAGTCGTTTTGAGCAGTTTGCTGACCGTCGGCTCCGGCGAATGGATCGCCGCCACCTTGTGTGTTAGCCACGTTGTACATGTCTTGCGAAGCAGCTTGAAAAGCGGTGTTTACTTCTACCATAGCGGCATCGATACCCGATATATCCTGTGCTTTGTGAGCTTCTTTCAGTTTTTCGAGTGCAGCTTCAATAGGCGCTTTTTTATCAGCAGGAATCTTATCACCAAACTCTTGCAATTGTTTTTCGGTTTGGAAAATAGTTGAGTCGGCTTGATTCAATTTGTCGATACGCTCTTTTTCCTTCTTGTCGGCTTCGGCGTTAACGGCAGCTTCTTCTTTCATGCGCTTGATTTCATCGTCGCTCAATCCGGAAGAGGCTTCGATACGGATTTTTTGCTCTTTTCCGGTTGCTTTATCTTTTGCCGATACGTTAAGAATTCCGTTGGCATCAATATCGAATGTTACCTCAATTTGCGGAACGCCACGCGGTGCAGGTGGAATTCCGTCTAAGTTGAATACGCCTATTTGTTTATTGTGAGTGGCCATCGGGCGTTCGCCTTGCAATACATTGATTTGAACCGAAGGCTGATTATCTGTCGCTGTAGAGAATGTTTCACTCTTTTTGGTTGGAATGGTTGTGTTTGCATCGATAAGTTTTGTCATCACGCCACCCAATGTTTCAATACCTAATGACAGCGGAGTTACGTCTAACAACAACACATCTTTTACTTCTCCGGTAAGAACAGCACCCTGAATGGCTGCGCCAATGGCTACAACTTCGTCGGGATTTACGCCTTTGTGTGGTGATTTTCCGAACATTTTTTCAACTAATGTTTGAACGGCCGGAATACGCGTTGAACCACCCACCAGAATCACTTCGTCAATATCCGAATTATTCAGTCCGGCATCTTTCATTGCTGTTTGACACGGCGCAACACATTTTTGCAGTAAATTGTCAATCAACTGTTCGAATTTCGCACGTGTAAGCGTTTTCACCAAGTGTTTTGGAATTCCGTTTACCGGCATAATATACGGCAAATTGATTTCGGTGCTTGTGGTGCTTGAAAGTTCAATTTTTGCTTTTTCGGCTGCTTCTTTTAAACGTTGCAAAGCCATGGGGTCTTTGCGGAGATCGAGACCTTCGTCTTTCAAAAACTCTTCGGCAAGCCAGTCGATAATTTTGTGGTCAAAATCATCTCCACCCAAGTGCGTATCACCGTTTGTTGATTTTACTTCGAAAACGCCATCACCCAATTCCAGAATTGAAATATCGAATGTTCCACCACCAAGGTCAAAAACGGCAATTTTAGAATCTTTATGTTGTTTGTCCAAACCGTAAGCCAAAGCGGCGGCAGTAGGTTCGTTCACGATACGGCGAACATTCAGTCCGGCAATTTCTCCGGCTTCTTTTGTTGCTTGACGTTGCGCATCACTAAAATACGCGGGTACGGTAATAACGGCTTCGTTAACGGTTTGTCCCAGATAGTCTTCGGCAGTTTGTTTCATCTTCTGAAGTATGATAGCCGAAATCTCCTGCGGAGAATATAATTGTCCGTTGATATCAACACGCGGTGTATTGTTATCGCCTTTTGCTACTTTATACGGAACGCGTGTTATTTCTTTCTGCACCTGATCGTATGTTTCACCCATAAAGGTTTTTATGGAGTAAACGGTATTTTGAGGATTGGTAATTGCCTGACGTTTGGCGGGGTCTCCTACTTTTCGTTCTCCGTTTTCTACAAAGGCAACAACCGATGGTGTAGTACGCTTTCCTTCGTTATTAGGGATCACAACCGGCTCATTACCCTCCATCACAGAAACGCAGGAGTTTGTGGTTCCTAAGTCTATTCCTATTATTTTTCCCATATTTTTATATGTTTTAATTGATTAATTTTCTCTTTTTTGTCTGTACAAATTATATTTTCAAATGTTGTGCCAAAAAATAAGATTCATGAATAAACTGACAGATTGTCGCTAATTTTTTCATTGAAGTTTTGATATACGTATAAAGTTTTTCGTTACCTTTGAAGTGTCTCCATAAAAGTTTGAAAATCGAAAATAATAACTAAAATAATTTGAGAATTATGTTTACTAAGGAAGATTTAGCATTATTGCAGGAGAAAAATATTTCGCAACAGCAAATTGATGCTCAATTGAATTATTTCAAAAACGGCTTCCCATTTCTGAATATCGTGGATGCGGCATCGGTTGAAAAAGGGATTTTACGTGTTTCCAATGCCGAAGAGAAAGAATATCTGACGGCTTGGCAGGATTTTTTGAAAACCGATAAAAAAGTCACTAAATTTGTTCCTGCTTCGGGTGCGGCAAGTCGAATGTTTAAAGATTTGTTTGCTTTTCTTGATGCTGACTATAATGTGCCAAAAACACAGTTTGAGAAACAGTTTTTTGATAATATAGAACTATTTGCTTTTTATGAAGCATTGAGTGAATCTTGTAGGAAAAGTTTTGAGAAGAGTGTTGCTGAATTGATGCAATTGGGAGAATATAAATCAATTGTGCGTAATTTACTTCTGCCCGAAGGAATGAATTATGGGAATTTGCCCAAAGGTTTGCTTTTGTTTCATAATTACGACGAAGGAAATCGAACACCTGTTGGTGAACATTTAACCGAAGGAACGTACTACGCCAAAGATAAAGAAAGGATGGTGGATACCCATTTTACTGTTTCGGAAGAACATAAAGATTTGTTTGAATTATTGGTTGCTGCTAGAAAAATGGGCTACGAATTAAAGCTTGATGCGAAATTTAAGATTTCTTACAGCGTACAAAAACCAAGTACCGACACCATTGCGGTAGATATGAATAATAATCCGTTTCGTGAAGATGATGGGGCATTGCTTTTTCGTCCCGGCGGACACGGCGCATTAATTGAAAACCTGAATGATATTGACTCCGATATTATTTTTATTAAGAATATTGACAATGTTGTGCCTGACCGATTGAAGGAAAATGAGGCACACTATAAAAAATTACTTGCCGGAATTTTGGTTGTCATGCAACAACGTGCATTTGAATATCTTAAAGAGCTGATCGCAGGAGAGTGCAACAGCAATAAATTACAGGAGATTTTGAAGTTTACCGAAAATGAACTTTGTATTGCTTCCAACAAATTTTTCTCGGACGATGAGAAGTTGAAAAATTATCTGATTTCGAAACTTGATCGTCCTTTCCGCGTGTGTGGTATGGTCAAGAATGTAGGTGAACCGGGTGGTGGACCTTTCATTGTAGAAAATCCTGACGGGACAGCTTCGTTACAAATTCTTGAAAGTTCACAAATTGATAAAAACGATACAAAAGCTATTGATGCTTTTAAACATGGTTCGCACTTCAATCCTGTGGATTTGATTTGTGGCGTGAAAAATCACAAGGGAGATAAATTCGATTTAACAAAATATGTGGATAAAAATACCGGTTTTATTTCGCAGAAATCCAAAAATGGAAAAGAACTGAAAGCATTAGAACTTCCCGGTTTATGGAATGGCGCTATGAGCGATTGGAACACAATTTTCGTGGAAGTGCCTATTAGCACGTTCAATCCGGTGAAAACGGTGATTGATTTGTTGAGGACAGAACACCAGTAAGGATTTACGAATTGGGATTTTGGATTTGGGAATTAATAACAGAAGGCGTCACTTTAAGTGATACCCTTTGTTTTTTTATCTTTGTCAAAGTTTAGAACTTTGACAAAGGGGTGAAAAATTCACTTCTCCAATAACTTTTCAATTGCGGTTTTGGTGGATTCTTTACTTGGTAAAAGATGGTTACCGAAATCCACCATCACTCCGTTTTTATCAAAAAGGAGATAGTGCGGAATAGACTTAATATTAAATCTTTTCATAACATCCTGCCACTCTTTGTCCGTTAAATAAAGGTGCACGCCTGAGAGATTGAATTGTTTGATAGTCTTTTGCCAGTCTTCCTGTGAGCCGCCCATACACAAATAAACAAACGTTACGGATTTATCGGCAAAATAATCGAATAGCGTTTTACTGTGCGGCATTTCAATTACACAGCCTAGACACCACGGCGCCCACACATCCACATACAATACTTTGTTGGGATTGGCTTCAATCACATGTTTCATTACGTTTACCAAATCGGAAGGTTGTACGCCTATACCCGAAATTTCCAGTGAATTATTTCCCATCACAGCATCCGAATATTTTTGGGGATTGGCTTGGTAGGTTTTTACCTGATTGAACCTTTTTTGTAGTGATGCTCGAATAAACGGGTCGGTAATTACCGAATCCATCAGATCGATATTTTCTTCTATTTCCTGTGTGAAATTAGCGTTTAATCCGTTATTCAGCCACGTGGATGCCGATAGTTGCACGAGAAAATCATTGTCGGAACTGTTCATTAGTTCGGTCAATATACCCCGCAGCGTTTTTTGAGTTGACGGTTCAACCGTTTCTGGAAAACCTTTAAAAAGAACATTTATATTATACAACTCCATCACTCGGAAGTAATCGGCCATCACAATGGAATTATCCACCATTTTTTTTAGATCTTCTACAAAACCGTAATATACTTCTTTTTCGGTAAACGTTTTTTTGGTGCGCATATAATGTTGAAAAGGAAATTGAAAAAGTTCGGAATAATAATCCAGTTGGATCTGTTTTTCCGCCCAATTGTTAAACGTTTCCGATGTACCGTTCTCTTGTTGAAATACGGTGAGTTTTTCGCGGATCTCCTGTAACTTCATATCGCAAGTATCTTTGTATTCCATATACGAAAGTTCGTAAGGAAAATGATAACGGCCTAAATAAGAGCCTCGGAACAGGTTGATGTGTCGGTTCAATTCCGCATCGTTTCCGCTGAAAACGGTATGGGTTATATTCGCGAAGTCTTTTTCGATAAACAAGCTGTCGCCGGGCGAAACCACAATAATATCTTCCACCGGAGTAAGCGTAATTTCACGTGTGATGAGCGGATAAATCTCGAAATAAAACATGCCGGATGAATCGATGGGTGATGTAAAAACCGTTTCTGCGCCGCGCAGATCGGGAATGGTAAGCTTTATCTCCTTCACGTGCGGATAAACGTGCAGGTTGGATATCCGCCCGCTTACGATGGTTTTTTCGCCTTTGTCCGGTTCCTGCATTTCGGTAAACGAGGGATAGTGGTGGGGTTCTTTTTGTATGCAGGAAAAGAGGAATATTAAAAGAATGGAAGAGAGAATTGTTTTTGTTTTCATTTGTTTATATTTTAGAGTCAAGCATTCCGGAACTGTTATTCGTTCAAAAAATTAGATGAAACATAAAATAAGGTAATAAGGTTTGGATAGCTTCCGTGTCATATTCTACTAAGGTCTTTGGTTGAAAATAAGGTTTTTGCCGATTTTATAAACCTTATTTTTTGTTTTTAACCTTAGTAGCTTTGAATGCACATAGGATGCGACCTTATTGGCTTATTTTTAGTCATATAATTAGTTTTTTGCCAATTTGTTTTTTTAAGAGAACCAAGATGTTAGAACCAAGACTTTTGCGTTGAATTGTTCAACGGCAGACTGTTTACTATCAACTATTTATTTGTATCGCCGCGATATGTTTTATCAATCCATTAAATCCCTCAATAGCTTTTCCGTTTCCTTATCGCTTGGACGGGGAGCATTGTTGTTTATTAATTTACCGTTTTTGTCGATAATCAAGTAACGCGGTATGCCGTGACTTTCTCCAAAATGTATTTTTATAAATTCCAGTTCCTGTTCCCGATTCAATAAAATATGTTGTCCGTTTAAATGCTTTTTCCTGATAACTTCATTCCATTCATCCAGTTGCGAATCGATAGCGATATAAGCAAAGGTGATTTTTTCCGAATCGAGTTTTTGATGCAACTCAACAGAATGCGGAAACTCTGCCAAACAGTTGCCACACCACGTTGCCCACACATCCACATACACTACTTTTCCGCGATTGTTTTCGGCAAGCGCTTCAATGACGGACTGATCGTTTAACTCTATAACCAGTGCCTCTACAGTATCATTTACCGAAACAGCAGTGATTTTACTTGCCAACTGCAATTGATTTTGATATTCGCGTTCTACCATCTATATGCATCGGTTTGTTTCACACTATCGGAAAAGACATTTAAGAACTGATCTGTTTCCTGCAACGATAAATTATAAAAAATTCTTGCAAGAAGATAGGCCGAAACGGGCGAATCGGGGTGTTGTTTGATGTATTTTACATCAAACTCTTCGGCTTTTCTCCACAATTCTTTTATACGACTATTGGTATTACTACGTTCTTCATCGGTAATATTTTCGTTCTTCAAACGATTATTTAAGTCCCCAATCTCCGTTATGAAGTTTTCGATGCGTTGTTTTTGATGTTCTCTGAACTCGTTATTGACTTTTCCTCCGGTAACAACTGATTTCATTTCCCAATCCTTAGAATCAATCAGAATATCTGTTTTCCCCGATTCCACAAAAATCGGATACAGCACCCCGGTGGCTTTACTCGGATGATAGCTAAGTGCATAGGCTTCGGGAATGCCGGAAGCTTCGCCTTTGAATGTGAATTTGCCATCAGTGATGCGGGCGGAATCGATAATGATTTCTTCGCTGAACATTTTTTGCAGGTAAATCCATTCTTCTGTTTGCGGATCGGAAAAAGTTCCAGTAATGATGTGTTCTTTTGTTTGATTGCAAGATGTTGCAAAAATGATTAAAAGGATGAAGATGAGTGTTTTTGTTTTCATTATTATTTTTCGTGTTGCTGTTATGCACCTTTCAAGATGATTATTCGTTTTTCCTCGCAGCCGTGTAATGGCAAAAGTTGGTAGTTCGTGACGGCGAATTTGAATGTTGAGCCACTTAGGGGGGACCCCAATTTAACGGGAACTTTGGAACTAATGAAAAGTTAATTTTTATTACGCTAGAGCGCACTTGTTTTTTGTTTGTATTCAAATTATTATTTGTTTTTTACTTTTGGGGTAACCTGGAGTCGCCCCGAGAGGTGTGAGAATAAAATTGAGAACGCCACTATTCCAGCAGCATTCCCAAATTATCTAAAAGTCTTTCAGTTTAGATGTCTAATTTTCATTAATACCCAAACAACTCTTCTTGCGAAACACGTTGTATAGAACCGTATTTCTCGAGCGCTTTCAGGTCTAAATTTGCTTCTTTACCTAAAATGTAGTAGGTGTATTTACGATCTTTTACCCATCCCTCCTGAAACGCTTTTATATCATTGAGTGTCATTCTGGGCGCTTTCTCGTACAGTTCTTTTCTTCTGTCCACTTTCAATCCCAGGTCTTGCGCGTTGATGTATGACCAAAGCACATTTTCCTTAATAATTCTATCGGTGCTCAAGCGTGTAATCAAACCTTCCTTTGCCAGTTTGAAAGCGTTTTCAGATTGAGGCATATCGTTTAGAATCTGATGAAAAGCTTGTAGTGCATCGTTCATTTTGTCGTCTTGCGTGGCTATGAATGTACGCATCACGTATGGGTATTCCAGTTTTGATGGTGCAATGAGATTGGCATTAGCCGAATAAGCCAATCCACGGGCTTCGCGCATTTCCTGAAACACAATTGCGTTCATGCTGCCACCGAAATATTCGTTATACATTTCGCGTGTAACTTCGATAGCGGGAGTGAATTTACGCCCGTCGTTGGATGTCATTCCCAGGTAGATTTGTTTGGCATCGTATTCGGCCAACAATACGTTGCTTTTTTTGGTTTCTATTTGCTTAAATCGAGAGTCTTTGGGTACCGGTGTTAACTTAGCCGGAGTTTTGTGTAATGAGTTGAGTGTTGAAACGATTTTTTTCTCATTTTCCGGTCCGTAATACATAATTCGATGCTCGAAACTATTCATTTTTTTGATTCGGTCAACCAATGCTTGAGGATTCATCGATTTTAGTTCTGACTCCGTCAGGATATTTTTCGTAGGTGAATCCGGACCCCAGAGTGCATATTGCACCAATCGGTTGAAGTTTTCACCTTGACTGAGTTTGGCATCGGTACGTTTTTTCAATATATCGGCCGTTAAGTTGGTGTATGCCTCGCTGTTTACCTGCGCATTCGACAATAATTCTTCGAATAAAGTCAATGCCGGAGCCATATTTTCTGCCAACCCGCTAAGTGCTACGTAAACGCGGTCGGTTCCCGGATAAACGCCGAAGGAGCATGCCAGGTTGTAAAATTCGGCTTTAATTTGTTCAGGTGTTTTTTTCGATGTACCTAAATATTTCATGTATTCAAAAGCTGTTCCCAGCGCTTTATCGGCATTACTACCCATATCAAACACGTAAATGAGGCTGAACACGCCGTTTGTAGTGTTTTGCTTATAAAGCACGGGTAATCCCGATTGTGTTTTCAAGATTTGCATGTCTTTTTCGAAATCAAGAAACACGGGTGTAATGGGCGTAACTTTAGAGTTTTGTATTTCTCTTACAAATGCACTGCTCGCATCGCGATTGGTGGCGATGGGAGTGATTTGCGGTTTATCGATAGTTAATTGCGTGGGATCTTTTCCTTCGCGCTTATAAATTACGGCATAGTTGTTTCCGAATTTTTTGTTGGCAAAATCCATTATTTGTTTTTTGGTGATTTTTGCTATGCGATCGATTCTTCCCACTTCACTAGCCCAATCTGTCTCGTTGATAAATGAGTTCACAAACCAGTTGGCACGTGCCGAGTTATTTTCGACACGATACATTTCGGTCAACTTCATATTGTTAATAGATGCCGTAATAAGATCTTCCGAGAAATCGCCTTTTTTAAGTTTTTCTATTTCGCCAAGTAATAAATCTTTTGCTTCATCCAGCGTTTGTCCTTTTTTGGGTGTTGCATTCATCACAAATGCACAATAATCGGCCATGCTATAGGCTCCGGAATAAGCCGAAAGTACTTTTTGCTGTTGCAGTAAGTTCAGGTCAATTAACCCGGCTTGCCCGTTGCGCATAATCAATCCGATAATATCGAGCATATCTTTATCCGACGTGTTCCAACCATTGAGGCGCCAACCCAGCATCACGTTTTCGGCTTCCAGTCCTAACACTTCCGATACCACGGGTTTGGTAATTGCTTGTTCGGCAGTTACATTAAGTTTCGGTAGATTGGGGTTGGGCTTCATTTTTCCAAAATACTTATCAATAATGCGAATCATTTCGTCGGGATTAAAATCGCCTGCCACGCAAACTGCCATGTTGTTGGGAACGTAATACGTTTTGTAGTAGTCCTTTATATTGATGATAGATGGATTTTTCAGGTGTTCTTGCGTACCTAAAACAGTTTGCTGTCCATATGGATGATGTGGGAAAAGTGATGCAAGTATTTTTTCGTATGTTTTTCTGCCATCACGTGTTAAAGACATGTTCTTTTCTTCGTAAACGGTTTCAAGTTCGGTATGGAAACCACGAATTACGTTGTTCTGAAAACGGTCGGATTGAATTTTCGCCCAGTTTTCGATTTGATTCGACGGAATATTTTCGGTATAAACCGTCATGTCAAAACCGGTGTAGGCATTAGTTCCTGTGGCTCCAATGGCTTTCATCAGTTTATCGTACTCATTTGGAATGGCTAGCTTGGAGGCTTGATAGGAAATGCTGTCTATTTGTTTGTAAATAGCTCTGCGTTGCTCATTGTTCTCCGTGTTTCTATACACTTCAAACAGTCGTTCAATCTCATCAAGCAGCGGTTTTTCTTTTCCATAATCTTGTGTCCCAAACTGCTGTGTGCCTTTAAACATCAAGTGTTCGAAATAATGCGCCAAACCGGTGGTTTCGGCCGGATCGTTCTTTCCACCCACGCGAACTGCAATATAAGTCTGAATGCGCGGTGTTTCGGGGTTAACGCTCATGTAAACTTTTAGCCCGTTGTCTAACGTATAAATACGTGCATTAATCGGGTCATTGGGAACTGTCTTGTAGTTTCGGTTATTGTTTTGAGCGAATGCACTTGCAGAGGCAATGGCAATTGAAACAATAACTGTAAATGCGATAATCTTTTTCATAGGTTACAATTTAAATGTGAATATATTAAATCTACGATAATGTCGTACAAAGATAATCCTTTTTCAATATGTCCAAGCCAAATGAGCATTATTTTTCATTGTTTAATAATATTTAACCTGTTATTATCAGTCATTTATTTAAACCTTTATAGGCTTCGGCTTATCTAACTTAAAACTCGGATCTTATAACTTAAATACTGAAAATATGAGAAAAATTGTGTTACTTTTTTGTTTATTATTAGCAGCATTTTCAGCTCAGGCAATCACTCAAAAAATCACCATTCATGTTGCTGGAATAAAAGAGGCAAAAGGTAATATTTTGATAGGTGTTTATGATGATCCTAAGAATTTCGCCAAAGTGGGAAGACAAATTAAGCTTATATCTGTACCTGCCGATTCTGAAACGATCAAGGTTACGATAACCGATTTAAAAGAAGGAGAATATGCATTTACTGTTCTTCATGATAAGAATGCCAACGGTAAATGCGATTATAATCTTTTAGGAATTCCAAAAGAAAGTATTGCTTTTTCTAATAACGTGAAACCTAAACTGAAAGTCCCTTCATTTAATGATGTAAAGGTAGATGTTACCGATGGAATGATTTTAAGGATTAAGTTGTTGAGTTTTTGATAGATGTTTTTAGTATTTAATTTTTTCTTATTTAGAATAAGAAAAAATTAAAGTGCAGGATAAGTAAAATTTTATTTATCCTGCATTTTTTTGTTCATTTGCATATTATTCAAGATTTTTAATTTATACTATTCACAGCTCAATGTTGAATAAAATTATTCGGTTTAGTGTAAAAAACAAACTGATCATCATACTTTTTACAATTACGATTGTCGGTTTCGGTACATTTGCGTTGATTAACTTATCGGTGGGCGCAGTTCCCGATATTACCAACAATCAGGTGCAGGTAATCACCACATCCACCAATTTAGCCACGCAAGACGTGGAGCAGTATATTACCATGCCCGTTGAGTTGGCGATGGCTAATTTACCCGGAGTAAAAGAAATCCGTTCGGTATCGAAATTCGGATTGTCGGTTGTAACCATCGTTTTCGATGAAAAACTGGGCACTTACCTACCGCGACAACTTATTGCCGAAAAAATTTCGGAAGCATCCGAAAATATTCCACAAGGATTCGGTACGCCCATGATGGGACCGGTTACCACCGGATTAGGAGAAATCTATCAATATATTCTCGACGAAAAACCGGGCTACGAAAATCGTTATTCCACTACTGATTTACGTACTATTCAAGATTGGATTGTGAAAAGACAACTGTCGGGAATTCCCGGCGTAGTGGAAGTGAATACGTGGGGCGGTTTCCTCAAACAATACGAAATTGCTATTAATCCTGAGTTGATTCGTAGTCAGGGAATTACTTTGATGGAAGTTTTCGACGCCATTGATAAAAACAACAATATAACCGGTGGATCTTATATCGAGAAAAACAACCAAAGTTATTTTATTCGTGGCGATGGAACCATAAAATCGCTGGACGATATCCGCAATATAGTAGTTAAAAACAGGAATGGAATTCCGGTGCTGATTGGCGATATTGCAGTGGTGCAATTCGGTCACGCCAATCGTTTTGGCGCCATCACTGCCAATGGCGAAGGCGAGAAAGTGATGGGGCAGGTGATGATGCTCAAAAACGCCGACTCGAAAAAGGTGATAAAAGCCGTACACCAAAGAGTTGCAGAAGTGCAAGAATCACTTCCCGACGGAATTTTTATCAACCCGATTGTTGACCGTAGCGAACTTATCGGTCGCACCACAATGACTGTTTTCGAAAACCTGCTTTTCGGCTGTATCATTGTAATTCTGGTGGTTTTAGTTATTCTTGGAAACCTTCGTACAGCGATGATTATTGCATCCATCATCCCCTTATCGCTGTTGTTCACATTATCATTAATGTATATTTTCGGTATCGATGCCAACCTGATGAGTTTGGGTGCACTCGACTTTGGGATTATTATTGATGGCGGGGTAATTATAGCCGAATTTATTGCCTTGAATCTCAACAACCATTATGCCGATGCAAACAAACTACACGGGCGAGAAAGAAAAAATTATATCGATGAAATTACGATAAAAGGTGCATCCAAAATGATGAATTCTGCCATTTTTGGACAAATCATTATTCTGATAGTTTTCCTACCGATTATATCGCTTACGGGCATAGAAGGAAAAATGTTTCGTCCGATGGCACTTACGTTTTGTTTTGCTGTAATCGGAGCTTCTTTGCTGGGAATGACTTGGTTGCCTGTTGCATCTGCTTTGTTTATGAAACCGAAGAAAGATGGAGAGAAAAATGCTTCAAAAGTGATGCAATTAGCTTATAAAACGTATAAACCATCTATCGAATGGGCTTGTGGGCATAAAAAACCGATAGTTATTGGAGCGGTTCTTATGTTAGTAGCAGCGTTACTTCTTTTTTCTAAACTTGGAGCAGAGTTTACGCCTACTCTTGACGAGGGAGATTTTGTGATTCAACCTGTGCTGAAAACCGGAACATCATTGAAAAAAACTATCGAAATGACTACTCAAATGGAAGCCATTTTGAAAAAAGAATTTGTAGAAGTAGATCAGGTAGTGAGTCGTATTGGTGCGGCAGAAGTTCCCACGGATCCGATGTCGATGGAAGAGATAGATATGATTATCAAACTCCGTCCGAAAAGAGAGTGGAAAAATGCCAAGAGCAAAGAACAACTTGCCGATAAGTTTAAAGATGCACTTTCGGTTTTCCCGGGAATAGAATATGAGTTTACACAGCCTATTGAGATGCGTTTCAATGAGTTGGTTACCGGAGTTAGAGCAGATATAGCCGTGAAGATTTTTGGTGAAGATTTGGATTATTTAGATGAAAAAGCCAACGAAATTGCTGCGCAAGCCCGCACAGTAGAAGGTGCTGCGGACGTTATTGTAGAAAAAACCGTTGGTTTACCACAAATGAAAGTAACGTATAATCGAGAAAAACTGGCATACTGTGGTGTTTCCATTGAGTCGCTTAATCAATATCTATCCATGGCTTTTGGTGGGCAAACTTCGGGAACGGTTTTCGAAAGAGAACGTAGTTTTGATCTGGTTGTTCGTTTTCTGGAAGATTTCCGACAGGATATTGATAATATTCGCCAAATGTACGTGAACCTGCCGGACGGAAACCAAGTGCGATTGAGCGAATTGGCGCAAATTGAGTATTCTTCCGGACCAGCAAAAATATCACGCGATAATACACGTCGCAGGGTAGTGGTGAGCGTGAACGTGCGAAACCGGGATTTGCAATCGGTAGTTCAGGATATTCAACAGAAGGTGCAGGATAATGTGGATTTGCAATCGGGTTATTATGTTGATTACGGTGGCCAGTATCAGAATCTTAAAAATGCTTCCAACCGATTGATGATCATTGTCCCCATAGCTCTGGCACTTATATTTCTGCTGTTGAACTTCGCTTTTAATTCATTAAAAGAAACCATAATTATTTTCTCGGCCATCCCGCTTTCCATTGTTGGAGGTGTGTTGCTGTTGTGGATAAGAGGAATGCCGTTCAGTATTTCGGCCGGAGTTGGATTTATTGCTTTATTTGGTGTTGCCGTGCTCAACGGAATTGTTTTAATAGAGCATTTCAAAGAGTTACGCCAAAAAAACGGAGGTATGAAAATGCACGATATTATTGTACAAGGTTCTGTTGACAGGCTTCGCCCTGTTATGCTCACAGCTGCATCGGCAGCAATGGGTTTCTTGCCAATGGCAGTATCTACATCGGCCGGAGCGGAAGTCCAGCGTCCGCTGGCAACGGTAGTTATTGGTGGATTGGCAACCTCTACTTTCTTAACAATGATTGTTCTACCACTACTTTACGGATATTTTATGGATAACGAACGATGGAGGAAAAAATCGCACTCCGGAAAAAGAACTATGCCTGACATTAAGCTTTGGTTTATTCCTATTTTAATGACATTTTCTTTGGCTGCTTTTTCGCAAACCCGTGAACTTTCGCTGGAAGACGCTATTGCAAGAGGAATTACCAATAATCGACAACTTAAAACCTATGAGATGCGAGTCGAACGTAGTAAAACGTTTGTCCCTACTGCTTTTAATATTGGAAAAACTAATATTTACTATGGTTCCGATGCTAATAATCTTGCCGAAAATAATCATCCTTTATATGTGATAGGTGTATCGCAGGAAATTAACTTTCCTACTGTTTATGCGGCGCAACACAAAGCTAATCGGATGGGAGTTTTGGTTTCGCAAGCGACATACGAACTCGAATTACAAAAACTGAAAAAGAATATTACGCAGGTATATTATCGGGCAGTGTACTTGCAAAACAAGCAGCAGTATTACAATTACATTGCCGATATTTACCGTAAATTTTCACAATCGGCGGATGCACAATACAAACAGGGCGAAATTGCGTATCTGGAAAAATTGAATGCAACAGCCAAGCAGCAACAAATCGATATTCAACAAAAACAAGCCGCTTCCAATCTGCAAATTGCTTATCAGCAGCTGAACTTATTGCTGCAATCGGATGAAAATATTTCTGTCCTTTTTCAACAATTAGAACCAATTTTGTTGAATACCAGTACTTATAATAGTGCCGGATTGAAATTAGCAGAAGAGCAGCTAAAATATGAAAATGCTTTGTTGGGTGTGGAGAAAAACCTGTGGCTGCCGAATATTAATTTTGAGGTTTTTAACGGTACTAATCGGTTTGCGAACGCAAAAAATTATTGGGGTTGGCAGGTTGGTGTTTCAATTCCGCTTTTCTTTGGAGAGCAAAGAGCCAAGGTTGCTTCGCAAAAATACAGCGTTATGATGGCCGATTATTCCAAGCAGCAATATCAGATCCGATATAAATCGGCAAATGAGCAATTGCGCAACGAACTCGAAAAATATCGTCAAAATATAGATTATTACCAGACATCGGGAAAACAAATTAGCGATGAACTGATAAAGTTTGCCACATCGAGTTACGAAGTGGGCGAAATAGATTTTTTTCGCTACATTCAAAGTTTGGAAAATGCAACTCAATTGAGATTAGATTATTTGGATAATCTGGCAAAATATAACGAGACGGTTATAGAACTCAATTATTTAACACTCGAATAAAAACAGTAAAATGCAATTATATAAACATTTCTTTTTGGGAGTTTTACTTGTTGCGGTTCTTTTTGGCTGTAACAACAAAAAATCGGGCGGCGAAGCCGAAGTTTCTACCGAAGATTCTGCTTTAGTAGTCATTTCCAACCAACAGTTTGATGCGATGCAAATGGAGTTTGGCGATTTGCAGGAAACACAGTTTAGTGAAAACGTAAAAGTGAACGGACACGTGATTTCATCGGTAAAAGGGCAGGCGCAGGTTACAAGCCGGATTTCGGGAACGATAAAAAGCATTTCGCGGGAGCTGGGCGATTTTATTCCTGCCGGAGGTGTGTTGTGTACCATTGAAAGCAATGATTTTATCGTGTTGCAACAAGATTTTGCTACCGTAAGCAATCAGTTTAGCGAAGCGAAAAGCGCTTACGAAAGGTTGCAATCGCTGTATCGTGACAGCATTTCGTCACGTAAAGATTTCATCGCTGCTGAAAGCGCTTACAAAAGCCTTTCGGCTCAATACAACGGAATGAAACACCGGTTGAGTTTGCTTAATGTAAATCCTACACAAGTAGAGAGCGGAAATTTCTATCGAACATTGGAAGTTCGTGCACCTATTGGTGGTTTTATCACACAAATCAATTGTATGATTGGCGAATATGTTACACCCGAAAAAATGTTGATGACCGTCGTAAATACGAATCAGTTGTATCTGCAACTCGATGTTTATGAGAAAGATATCGCTCAGTTGACTGTTGGGCAGAGTGTTAAGTTTTACAACCCGAACAATCCGTCTGAAAAATTCACAGCGAAGCTGACAAAAATCGGGAAAGCTATTGACACGGAAAAGAAAACCATATTGTGCACGGCTCAAATAGATCCCACAAGTGTTAATTTCGTGAACAATATGTATGTGGAAGCGGACGTGAACGTGAAAGAATATACTGCCAAAGGGCTTCCCGAGGAAGCGATTGAAACATTAACTGATGGGACTTATCGGGTTTACCTACTCGAAAAAAAATCGGGAGAAAATATTTACCTAAATCCTGTTTCTGTTACCACCGGATTAAAATCCAACAATTTGATAGAAATAAAAACACCGCTTCCTGCGCAGCAGATTCTGCTGAAAGGAGTTTATAGCCTTCCGGTAGGGGAATAACTAAGGCATTTTTACACAATAATATCGTAAAAATCGAGTTATTAAGAAAAACAATTAAGTTTGGAAATAACTCGAAAAAAATATCTTTATTTCCTGTTGGGAATATTGCTGTTGGCATCGTGCAATTCGGCAAAATTAAGCGATGCACGTTCGCAATATCTTCGTGGAGAATACTTTGCTGCATCCGAAACTTATCGAAAAGTATATCGAAGCGTGAAGCCCGATGAACGTCCGCTTCGTGGCGTTGTCGCTTACGAAATGGCAGAAACTTACCACCGCATGAACTCCGCTACACGTGCCGCAACCGCTTATGCCAACGCCATTCGCTACAATTATCCCGATACGCTGATGTATTTGCGATACGCGCAAATGTTGCACAAAGAGGGAAAATACTTGCTCGCAGAAAAAGCATATAACGATTTCTTGAAATTAGACTCAATGAATAGTTTGGGGCTAACCGGTTTGCAAGGTGTGAAAAATGCTATTGTTTGGAAAGAAAATCCTACGCGACATGTTGTAAAACGGATGGATTTGTTTAACTCAAACAGGGGAGAGTTTAGTCCGATGTTTGCACAAGATGATGCCGTGCTTTACATCACATCATCGCGTGAAGATGCCTGTGGCGACTCCCTTAGCGACATCACGGGAATGAAGAACAACGATATTTTCATTGTTACCAAAAACGATAAAGGCGAGTGGCAGAAACCTGCAATTCTTGAGTCTGAAATAAATACCAGGTTTGATGAAGGAACACCATCAATTTCTGCCGATGGCAGCTATCTTTTCTACACATTTTCGCCTGTTGATTACAATCGGGCAACCACCACCAAAATTTACTATTCGCAACGCGGTAGCGGTAGCTGGAACGCGGGACAGGAACTGACAATTTCTATGCGCGACACGCTTTCGTTGTTTGCGCATCCGTCCGTTTCGCCGTCGGGTGATTATCTCTATTTTGTTTCCGATATGCCTGGTGGATACGGCGGAAAAGATATTTGGCGTGCCGGAATGGATGGAAATATGGTGCTTTTTACCGAAAATCTGGGATCGGAAATAAATACTGCAGGCGATGAGGTATTTCCCTATATAAAAAACGATTCCACGCTCTATTTTTCATCGGACGGCCATGCCGGAATGGGCGGACTGGATTTGTTTGAAGCCAGGTTGCAAAAAAACAATCGCTGGATGGTTACGAATATGGGATTTCCGGTAAATTCATCGATGGATGATTTTGGAATTACTTTTGAGAAAAACGGAAAACGGGGATTTTTAAGTTCCAATCGTGATGATGCACGCGGTCGCGACCATATTTATTCGTTTGAATATCCCGATGTGGACGTTTTTGTAGAAGGTTTTGCGGTGGATAGAGAAGATAAATTTATTCCGGGCGCTAAAATTTCGGTAATTAGTGCCGATGGCTCTCAACATGAATATATAACAAAACAGGATGGCACGTACAAATTCAACGCCAATCGTGGTGCAACTTATCTTTTTATGGCCAGTGTTGATGGTTTTCTTAATTTGAAGAAATCGTTAAAAACATCTGTTGAAGAAAAAGATACGGTCTATTTCGTCGATTTCGAAATGACTCCGTACAATAAGCCGGTTATTCTTGAAAATATTTTTTACGATTTCGATAAAGCTACGCTGCGACCTGAATCCAAGGAAGAACTCGACGGGCTTATCGCCCTGTTGAATGACAATCCGTCTGTCGCTATCGAACTCTCGGCACATACCGACCGAAAGGGGTCTGAAGAATATAATCAAAACTTGTCGTTGCGTCGTGCACAATCGGTCGTTCGTTATCTGACTGATAATGGAATTAACGACGGTCGATTATCGGCTGTCGGTTTCGGAAAAACTCAACCCAAAACGGTTTCTGCAAGCATTGCCAAAAAATACGATTTTCTGAAAGAAGACGATTTGCTCGATGAAGCATTTATCGAGAACCTGCCGCCCGAACAACAGGAAATTGCCGATCAGATTAACCGGCGGACAGAATTTAAAATTTTTGACACGGATTTTGGGTTGTGGTAAAAAAAGTTTTACCCCTATTTTATTACAAAAATTTACTTATTTTGCTCCTGTTTCATTACAAATAAATGATTATTTTACCCCTATTTCATTACAAATACGTATATTTGCACTAACTATTAAAAAAAGAACCGCATGATAAATAGGAAGTTGGAAAAAGAATTGGATGCTTGGAGTCGCAATCCAAATCGGAAGCCGCTAATAATTAGGGGTGCACGGCAAGTTGGAAAAACCACGCTTGTGAGAAAATTTGCGTCGAAATTTGCTGTTTTTCTTCAGTTGAACTTGGAGCTGGCGGATGATTTTGTCATTTTTGAGCGAACCGACAATGTTCATCAAGCGCTTGACGCCATTTATCTGCACAATCGAAAAACAAAGCAAGAGGAAAGTACGCTGCTTTTTATCGACGAAATTCAGCAATCGGCAAAAGCGGTTGCCATGTTGCGCTATTTTTACGAGGAATATCCCGAATTGCACGTTGTTGTCGCCAGCTCGCTTTTGGAAACGTTGCTTGATAAACGGCAGATTTCGTTTCCTGTGGGGCGCGTGGAATTTTTGTCGCTTCGACCATGCAATTTTCTTGAATTTTTGGACGGCATGAATGAACATTTCGATGCGAATTTAATTGTGGAAATGGCGGCAACGCCCGTGCATGAGCGCGTCATGAAGTTATTTAATGCGTACACAATTATTGGAGGAATGCCTGCTGCGATTATGCAATATGCGCAAAAACGCGATATTCTTTCGGTTTCGCCTGTTTACGAATCGTTGTTGGTTTCTTATCGCGAAGATGCTGAAAAATACGCTTCTACGGACACTGTTTTGCGGGCAATTCGGCATATTTTGGATGTAGGCTGGAGATATGCGGGCGATGTTGTTGCTTTTGAACGATTTGGCGGAAGCGCTTTCAAATCGCGTGAAATGGGCGAAGCTTTCCGCACGATTGAAAAAGCGTTATTGTTGGAATTGGTGTATTCCACGTCCGAAACGCGCTTGCCCGTTTTGCCTAATTTGAGGCGAAAACCCAAACTCGTTTGGTTAGATACGGGATTGGTAAACTATGTCGCGGGTATTCAGACCGAACTGTTTACCGCATCCGACATAATTGATACTTGGCGCGGAAGAATTGCCGAGCATATTGCGGCACAAGAACTGATTGGGCTTACTGACAGGGTGTCGGCTCAACGATTTTTTTGGCGTCGCGATAAAGCGGGTTCCGAAGCCGAAGTAGATTTTGTGTTTCCATTCAATGGAAAATTAATTCCCATTGAAGTAAAATCGGGGCATAATGCTCATTTGCGGTCGCTTCATCGTTTTATGGAAGCCGCACCCCACAATGTGGCAATTCGGGTTTGGTCGCAACCCTATTCGGTGGATTCCGCAACCACGCCAAGAGGCAAGGTGTTTACAATCATAAATTTACCTTTCTATTATTTATGCGTGCTGCCGCACATATTGCAAGAAAACGGCGTATAGGCGCAAAGAAAATAATGCGAGTGAGGTTGCGTTTTAAATTTATATTTTGCTATTTTTGTATCACTATAAACAAAACAAATGGCATACATCGATTACTACAATATTTTGGGCGTAAGCAAAAATGCATCGGCCGACGACATTAAAAAAGCATATCGGCAAAAGGCGCGTAAGCTGCATCCCGATTTGAATCCGAATGATAAGGAAGCACACAAAAAATTTCAACAACTCAACGAAGCCAACGAGGTGTTGAGCGATCCGGAAAAACGTGCCAAATATGATAAATACGGCGAAAACTGGAAACACGGCGAGGAATACGAAAAAGCGCAACAACAATATCAACAGCAGCAGCGTCAATGGGGCGGACAGCAAGGCGGACAAGCTTTTTACACTGAAGGTGATTTTTCGGATGCCGACTTTTCTGAATTTTTCCATTCGATGTTTGGAAGCGGTTTTTCACAACGTACAGGCAGTCGCTCGCAACGAAAATACAAAGGTGGAGATTATCAGGCTGATTTGCGATTGTCGCTTCGTCAGGCCATGCACACGCATCAGCAAACACTCAATCTCGATGGCAAAAATATCCGCATAACCATTCCTTCCGGCGTTGCCGATGGACAAAAGATAAAACTTTCGGGTTACGGACAACCGGGCGTAAACGGTGGTCCAAACGGTGATCTGTACATCGCATTTGTTGTTGAAGACGAACCGCACTTCAAGCGTTTGGGCAACGACTTATACACATCGGCAGATATCGGTTTGTACACAGCCGTTCTCGGCGGTGAAGTTACTGTGAATACGCTTGACGGACAGGTGAAAATGAAAGTAAAGCCCGGCACACAACCCGAGTCGAAAGTTCGGTTGAAAGGAAAAGGTTTTCCGGTTTATAAAAAAGACGATGAGTTCGGCGATTTATTTGTAACGTTAAAAGTGAATATTCCGCAACATTTAACTTCGCAAGAAGAAGAGCTTTTTACCCAATTATCTAAAATCAGCAAACGATGAGCGAAAAAAGAATATTATACAGTGAGTGCATCCGAATTTATGAAGTGGAGGAGGCGTTTATCGATTCGCTTTGCGAGTTGGGATTAATTCGTGTTTCCGATGCCGATAACCGCCGGTTTGTGGAATACGACGAGTTGGAAGAACTGGAGCAATTTGTGCGGTGGCACAACGATATGGACATTAATGTGGAAGGAATTGAGGCGTTGTATCACATGCTGAGCCGAGTAAAAACATTGCAAATAGAAATAGAAAATTTGCGAAACGAATTGCAGTTTTACAGGTCATTGTAAGAATAGAAAAATTAGGAAACAGAAAAAGTAGCCTGAAAGGCTTATTTATCTCAGCCCAACGTACTAACGTTGAATGAAAAGTCACCATCAAACCCAAGCCCTGAAAGGGCGGGATAAGAAGATAAGAATATGGAATGATGAATGGAGAAATTAAACCGTCCTTTCAGGACTTTGTTCATAATGGATCATTCAGACCCAACGTTCCACGTTGGGCTGAATTAAACTGGGCTTTCAGCCCTGATATTGTAGAATAAAGATTTGACAAGCGGTAATACATCAATTTTTTTTGTTGTATTTCTTAATCGTAACCCAAATGTTTGTTATTGATAACCCGGAAGTAGCCTGAAAGGCTTACTTATTTCAGCCCAACGTAAAACGTTGGGTTAAAAAGTCACCACCAAACCTAAGCCCTGAAAGGGCGAATTAAGAAAGATAAAACATGGCACAATCCTTGTCAAAATTATTTGTACATATTATTTTTCATATAAAAAATACAAGCGTACCAATTCGCCAACAAGAAGCCGATGAGTTGTACGCGTATATCGGTTCAATAATAAAAGATAGGCAATCCATACCGATTATCATAAACGGTGTTGATGACCATATCCATATTTTATGCGTACTTTCAAAAAATGTGGCATTGGCTGATTTATTAGAAGATGTGAAAAAATACAGCAGCGCTTGGATAAAGACCAAAGATAATTATTACAAAACATTTGCCTGGCAAGGAGGATATGCCGGATTTTCAGTCAGCCCTTCTTTGTGTGATAAAACAAAGCAATATATCAAGAAACAGAAAGAACATCATAAAAAGTTGACGTTTCAAGAAGAATATTTAATGTTTTTAAAAGAATATGGAATTGAATATGATGAGAGATATTTGTGGAGAGATTAAACCGTCCTTTCAGGATTTTATTTAATAATGAGTCATTCAGACCCAACGTTCCACGTTGGGCTGAATTAAATCGGGCTTTCAGCCCTGATATCGGAGTATAAATTGCACAAGCGTAATTTGACAGAAACTCTTTTTTATAGTGTTATTTAATTGTAGACCAAATGATTATTGCTTATTGTTGATAGTTTGGTGGCCTGAAAGGCCTACTTATTTCAGCCCAACGTATAACGTTGGGTAAAAAGTCACCACATTACCCAAAGCCCTGAAAGGGCGAATTAAGAAAGACAAAAATATGGTACAATCATTATCCAAATTATTTATACATGTTGGCTGTTTGCGCTGCACGTACCCTAACGTTAGCACTTTCGGCAGAATTGAATCAGGTTTTCAGCCTAATATTTAAAGTGAAATTTGACGTAATATGAAAAAAATCTTTTTCTTCTTTTTGTTTTTTTCTGTCTTTTGCACACTCGTTAAGTCTCAGGAACTCAACGCCACAGTTTCCGTCAACTCTTCCAAAGTGCAAGGCAATCAGCAGATTTTCAGTACGCTTGAGGAGCAATTGCGAACGTTCATAAACGATAGGAAATGGTCGGAAACAAATTTTCGAGCTAACGAGAAAATAGATTGTTCGTTTACTTTGATTATTAACGAAATGACTTCGTCAAACTCTTTCAATGCCGAGTTGCTGGTTCAATCGCGACGCCCGGTTTTCAACGCTACTTATACAACTCCGTTGCTGAATTTTCGCGAACAGTCTTTTTCGTTTGATTACATTGAATATCAACCGTTGGAGTTCAATCCAAATAACATTCCCAACAACTTGTCGGCCACAATTGCCTTTTACGTTTATCTTATTCTCGGACTCGATTTCGATTCGATGTCGCCATTAGGCGGCACACCTTATTTCCGTCAGATGCAAACCATTGCCAGCAACGTTCAGCCTAATAACTGGAGCGGATGGGAAACTTTTGGAAGCGAGCGAAATAAATACGCTGTAGCTTCGGTTTTTAATGAACCTTCTTTTGAACCTTATCGTCAAATGTGGTACGATTATCATCGATTGGGATTGGATGAAATGGCGACAAATATTGAAAAAGGCCGCGAAAAAGTTGTAACTTCGCTGCCCGTAATCTCTGCGATTTATGCTCGTCGGTCAAACTCGGCTTTGGTAACACTTTTTGGTGATAGCAAGCTAGATGAATTGGTGAATATCCTCACCGGAGCACCGGAAAAAGAGAAACGCGAAGCTTACGAAACACTTCGGAACATTTATCCGACGCGAACAAGAGAATTAGATAAAATTAAAAATTAAAAGACGGTGCACGCACCGTCTCTACAGGTGAAAACGGATGTTAAAATCACTTTCCATACAAAATTACGCGTTGATCGACTCGCTCAGTATCGATTTCGACAAAGGTCTTTCGGTCATTACCGGAGAAACCGGCGCCGGAAAATCGATTATTCTGGGTGCACTTTCGCTTATTTTGGGACAACGTGCCGAAAGTCGTTACATCAAGCAAAATGAGCAAAAATGTACCATTGAGGGTGTTTTCGATATTTCTCGTTACAAACTGCAATCGCTTTTTCAGGAGCGGGATTGGGAGTATAATCCCGATGAGTGCATCCTGCGCCGTGAAATCTGGACAAACGGAAAATCACGCGCTTTCGTAAACGATTCGCCCGTTTATTTGAACGATTTGAAAGAATTGGGAGATAATTTAATCGATATCCATTCGCAGCACGAAAATTTATCGTTGAACGATAACTATTTTCAATTAAACGTGCTGGATCTTCTTGCTCAATCAAAAACGGAAAAAGCAGATTATCAACAAGCTTTTAAAGAATATCAAACTGCTCGGAAGTTGTTGACTGAATTACAGGAGCAGTCGCAAAAAAACAAAGAAGAGCAGGATTATTTTCAGTTCCAGTTCGATACTTTATCCGAAGCGAAGTTGCACCCGGAAGAACAGGAAACACTGGAAACCGAATTGGAAACCATCACGCATACCGAAGAGATAAAATCTTCACTTTTTACTGTTGTTAATTCGTTTTCGGGCGAGGATGATACGGTTGAGCAGAAATTGAAATCAGTAACAGAAACGTTGAAAAGCATTCAACATGTCTTTCCGAAAGCTGTAGAGTTGACGCAGCGTGTGGAATCGGCTTACATTGATTTAAAAGATGTGAGGATTGAATCTGAAAAGTATTTTGAGGAAATAGATTTTAATGCCGATAGGCAACAGTTTGTGGAGAAGCGGCTGAGCACGATTTACGATTTGCAGAAAAAACATTCTGTTCAATCGGTGGAGGAATTGATAGAAATTCAATGTCAGTTGGATGAAAAGCTGCAGAATATTACATCGTTAGATGAAAAGATAGAGCAATTAGGGAAGGAAGTGTCTGATAAACAAAAACTGATGTTACAGAAAGCTGATATTTTAAGCAAAAAAAGAAAATCGGCCACGCCATCCATCGAAAAGCAACTTACGGAGAAACTGGTTTATTTAGGCATGCCGAATGCCCGGTTTAAATGCGATATTACCGCAAAAGATTCTCCCGATGCCACCGGGCAAGATACCGTAAACTTCCTGTTCTCAGCCAACAAAAACGTAGCAATGCTTCCTGTTTCCCAAATCGCCTCCGGCGGGGAAATATCGCGCCTGATGCTTTGCCTGAAATCGATGATTGCCGGGGCAACGGCGTTGCCCACCATTATTTTCGATGAAATAGACACGGGCACATCGGGCGAAATTGCCGATAGAATGGGCGCGATTATGCGTGAAATGGCTCACGATATGCAGGTAATTGCCATTACTCATTTACCGCAAATAGCTGCCAAAGGCACCACACATTATAATGTTTACAAAGAGGATACAGCCGAAAGCACCGCAACGTATATGCGTAAATTATCTAAAGATGAGCAAGTTTTGGAAATTGCCCGGATGCTCAGTGGTGCAGAAATTACGGAGCAAGCTGTAGAAAACGCGAAAGTGATGTTGAAGCTGTAGAGACGCGGCATGCCACGTCTCTACGTAACCTGTAACACAAAGAAATGAAAGAAAAAGAAATGATTTTCGGCATTCGTGCCGTGATAGAAGCGGTGGAAGCCGGAAAAGATATCGATAAAGTGCTTGTAAAGCGCGAATTATCGGGTGAGCTTTTTAAAGAACTTCAAGAGGTGTTGCGCCGATATGAAATTCCGATGCAAAAAGTTCCCTTGGAGCGAATTGATAGGATTACACGTAAAAATCATCAGGGCGTTATCGCGTTCACCTCGGCGGTTACCTACCAGAAACTGGAGCAAATTGTGCCGTTTTTGTATGAACAAGGGAAAAATCCGTTTATCGTTGTGTTAGACGGAATTACCGATGTGCGCAACTTCGGCGCTATTGCCCGCACTTGCGAAGTGGCCGGCGTAGATGCTATTGTGATTCCCGCACGCGGAAGCGTATCGGTAAATGCCGATGCCATAAAAACGTCTGCCGGAGCGTTGCACACCATTCCGGTTTGTCGGGAGAATAACCTGAAAGAAGCAGTAGTGTTTCTGAAAAATAGCGGTATAAAAGTGGTTGCCGCCACCGAAAAAGCTGCTAAAAACCATACCGAAACCGATTTGTCGGTTCCCACAGCCATTGTAATGGGCTCGGAAGATGAGGGTGTTTCGCCCGAAATTCTTCGCATATGCGATGAGTTGGTCAAAATTCCGCAGTTTGGAAGCATACAATCGCTGAATGTTTCGGTAGCTGCGGGAGTAGTGATTTATGAAGTGATAAGGCAGAGAATTAATTAATTTAGTTTTGAGTATTCAGTTCCGAGTTAATTAGTTTGTGAAGATACGAACTGATGAAAATTGTCTCACAAAATATAATTAGTTCTGCATGTCCCCTTATTTTAAGGGGAGGAGCGAAGCGGAGAGGGTAAAGTATAAGTTAATGGTATTCAATGATAAATACATGAAGTCTTACCGTCGTAAGCTGCGAAAGCAGATGACCCCGGCAGAAGTGTCTCTTTGGGAGATGATACGAAGAAGACAAGTTTGAAATGCTCGTTTTTTGAGACAATTTAGTGTTGAGAACTTTATTCTTGATTTTTATTGTCCTGAATATAAATTGGCTATCGAATTAGATGGAGAACCTCATAACGAAGAATATCAACAAAAGTATGATGAGTTGCGGACAAAACGATTGAACGAATTGGGAATAGTTGTTTTGAGATTCGAAAATTTTGAGATTTTTGATTATCCAATGCGAACGTTAGATGAAATCAGTAAACATATCGAAATTCTGAAAAACAAAATGATACTTTTTAATTCTAACCCATCCCCCCGATAAATCGGGGTACTTCCCTTTATCAAAAGGGAAGATACGAACTGATGAGAATTGTCTTACAAAATTTAATTAGTTCCGTATGTCCCCTTATTTTAAGGGGACGAGCGAAGCGGAGGGGTTAAATCTCTTACATATAATAATATACATTTAAAATATAATACATCAAATGAAAATGAAAAAAGTAATTTCAACCACAAATGCCCCAGCGGCAATCGGCCCTTACAGCCAAGCTATTGAAGTAAACGGAATGATTTTTATTTCCGGACAAACTCCCATCGATCCGTTAACCGGAGAACTCGTTCCGGGCGGAGTGAAAGAACAGGCAACGCAATGTTTCAAAAACATCAAAGCTATTTTAGATGAAGCCAAGCTTACAACCGAGAATATCGTAAAAACTACTGTTTTTCTGGGTGACATGTCGTACTTTGCCGAAATGAACGAAGTATATGCCGCGCAATTCAGCGGAGCATTTCCCGCTCGTTCGGCTATTGCAGCCAAAGGCTTACCCAAGAACTGCATGGTGGAAATTGAGGTAATCGCGGTAAGGTAATTCGCTGCACATTACAGTTGTAATTCGCTTCGCGATATTCACTTCGTGTTATTCAGTAGTAATTGGTTGTGGCGTTGAACTGTTTATCGCCACGACGAATATCTATTGAATAACAACCGAGTTACAACTGAATTACAATTAAATAGTAATTGAATTATGAGAACATTGGGAAACGTAATTTGGATCGTGTTCGGTGGTATATTTATTGCCATCGAATACGTTATTGCCAGCATCGGATTGATGATCACGATAATTGGTATTCCTTTTGGACTGCAATCGTTAAAATTGGCAGAGATGGCATTGTTGCCTTTCGGCAAAAAAGCTGTGAGTAATCAAACAACACCGGGTTGCTTAGCGCTGATTATGAATATTATCTGGTTTTTTATCGGTGGATTACCCATTGCGCTCACACACTTGTTTTTCGGTGTGTTGTTTTACATTACCATTATCGGTATTCCGTTCGGAAACCAGCACTTCAAGTTGATGAAACTGGCGTTTGTGCCGTTTGGGAAGGTGATTGTGAGTAAATCATAAAAACAGAGAACGCTTACATAAGCGCCCTCTGTTTTTATAAAAGTAGATAATATTATTTTCACTCATTCAGCAGCGGATTGGCTTCGCGTGCCGATTTTGGTATTTGCAACGTATATCGTGGATCGTTTTTCTTAAGGATATATTCCGTGCCTTTTACCATTTTTTTAACCTCCGGTTGTCCTGTTCGGCGCCAATCGTACCATTGATGTCCTTCCAAAGCCAATTCTCTTTCTCGCTCCAACAAAATTTCATTTACCAACGCTTCTCCCGATAATGCATTGATGTGTTGTATTTGCGTGGTGTATGCTGTGGGCGTATAACGGTTTTTCATCAAGTCGGCCATATATTGGCGAGCTTCGCCGTCACTTCCTAAACGAGCCAGTGCTTCTGCCGCGTTCAGATATATTTCTGCGCGGCGGAAAGAGACGTGTTCATTTATGTTTGTTAGTTTTTTGACAATGGAATATCCCATCCAATGTTCCGAAAAGTAATGCGAGGGACGTATATCTCCCGTTACATACAAATTTAACAATGAATTGGAAATGGATGTGTAATCACGCAACTCCATTGTAGTAAGTTCTTCAAACGATGCAATTACTTCTTTGGATTTATAGTTAGTATTAGCAACATACTTGTCACTATTCATATCTTCCAGTTCTTTGTTAATTGCCAATACTTTTTTAGAAGCATCTACCGATTTTTGCCAATCTTGCATATAGAGGAATACGCGTGATTGCAAGGCGTGCAACGCTTCCATAGAAAACCGGTATTTATTTTCGTTTTCCTGACGTGTTACCTCCATATTTGTTTGCGCTTTTTCCAAATCACCCATTATTAAATCATAAACAGCTTGCAATGTGGCTTTGGGGAACGTTTGTGCAATATCTATTTCGGTAGTTAACGGAACAGCTTTTACACTGTTTGTCGCGCTTTTGTTGTAAACGGGAGCATATATATTAACCAGTTCGAAATAGGCATAAGCTCGCAATGCATAAGCCTCTCCTATAATTTGTTTCATACTTTCACTACCGTTTACAGAAGCGTTTGGACCATTATTGATAATTTCGTTGGTCATAAAAATCACTTGGTAGAAAGCAATATACGGAAACTCTTGCGTTTTTATATCACTATTTGAGTCATCCCAAGTATAAATGGCTTTGTACATATCAAAACCATCCATTCCAAATCCAAAAGGATCATCCTCCGGATTGTAATGATTTCCCCTCATATTCAAATATGCTTTGTGTCGGGGAAATAAACTATATGCCGAATTGATTAGTGCCCTGTATTCTGATGACTTGCCTGGAATTACTTGCCCAACCGGCTTTATATCCAAATAATTGCAGCTGCTTAAGATTATTCCGAAAAGGAGAGCTACAATAGATACGTTAACTGTTTTATTTTTCATTTTAGTGTTGTTTTAGAATGTTACATTAACTCCAAACGAGATGCTTTTTGGAATGGGTTGCGCAAATATATTGCCATAGTTTTCCGGATCGAAATAACCATCGTAATTGCTTCCGAAAACAAATGGATTGCGTGCTTCCATATTGAATCTTATTGCCGAAATATGGTTGTTTTTTAACCAATCGGCATCCCATGTATATCCCAAACGGATACTGCTGATGCGCAAGTAACTCAACTTTTTAATCCAAATATTGTAATAATCATATGAACGGGAATTATCGTAACTGTTTATCCAATTGTATGCCATCGCTAAATTTTCATCAGCTAAGTAACGTCCCAGAATAACCGGATATGTGCCTTTTTTAGTTTCAGGATTCCATACTTCATTCATTTTGTTTGTGAAGTTAATTCCCGGATCTACAATTGCAGGATTGTAGAAAGGTGTTATTCGTACCGTTCTGTCGAGGAAGAAGTTTGAGGAGATGGAAAAATCAAATTTCTTATAATTGAATCGGTTGATAAATCCTCCCGAGAATTTAGGATCGGCATCGCCCATATACGAAAATAGTTCTCGAAACTCTTTAGCCGAATATTTGGTAAGTACATCGCCCCAAGCCCCTGTATAAAGATTATAAAACTCTTGTATACTGGCATGATGTTTTTCCCCAGGCTTATTTTTATTATCTACGAGCTTGTCAAATAATATCAGTCCTGTTTCCGGATCTATTCCTGCTGTTTTTATACCGAATACGGCATTTACCGGATAGCCTTCCAACGAAGGAAAGTAACTATTGTCGGGAGTGTTTATTTTATGAACTTTGCTGGTGTTTTGCGCAATATTGAAATCGGTGTACCAGCGGAAATCCGAAGTTTTTACGTTGAGTGTGGATATTGACAATTCCCAACCTCTGTTGGATGCTTCAGCCCAGTTTGTATTTACAGAAATGAATCCGCTTTCTTGGGGAAGCATCTGAGGGCTAATCAAGTCTTTGCTATATCGGTAATAGGTGTCGAAACTTACGTTTATTCGGCTGTCAAACAATCCTAAATCGAATCCGAAGTTTGAGGTTGCCGTTTTTTCCCAGCGCAAATATTTATTGGGCGGCGAGGTTACGGAAATGATTGGAGAGCTGGCCCCGCTGAAAAAACTGGTTGTGCTCCAAAAACCTTTTACAAAAGACGAAGTTTCTTTGTCGATATTGCCTTGCAATCCGTAAGATGCGCGGAATTTCAGGTTGTTCAACCACGGCACATCTTTCAAAAATTCTTCGCGGCTGGCGTTCCACGCTCCCGACACCGACCACAAAGGCAAATAACGGTATTTGCGGGCTACGCCAAATAGGTTAGAGCCATCGTAACGGATACTTCCGAAAACGGTATATTTGTCGTTCAATGTGTAGGATGCAGTACTAAAGTAGGAGAGAAATGCATTCTCGATAAATCTTTTACCGTAAGGAACAAGTGAAGCATCATTAATGCCGCTATAACCATCGGGAAAAATAATAGGTTTTGTTGTCATCGCATTTGAATCAAAACCAAATCCTTTGGTATGTATTTCGGTGTATTTGTTGCGGCGCATCTCCATACCCAGCATTACGTCCACATCGTGGCGTTCGTTAAATCTTTTCTGAAAAAACAATTGATTGCGCCAGTTGTACTGAAAGAAATTATTGTTCCAATTTTGAATTATACCACCTTCGGGGATAATTGATTTCTGTCTGTAGCTTTTAGATTCACGTAAAACACGTGTACTGAATGTTTCTGCATCGCTGAACTTTTCGGTTGCTCCATTTTCTACTTGTAAACCCAATTGCGAGGTAAAGCGTAAGGGTTTAATAATTTCATAATTTACTTCAAAAATAGATTTTAACGACTGGTTTTTAAGTGAATATGATGAATTTTTTTGCTCTTCGATATAATTAAACGGAATAGGTTTGTCGCTTGTGTTCATTAAATCCGGATCGTACATGTATCTTCCGTTTTCGTCATACGCCTTCAGGTAAGGATTTACCCTGCGGGTATAGTTTTGTGCATTGGTAAAGCCGCCGTTTATATCAGTAATATATGATTTTCTTTCATTCTGATTTGCAAATAATCCCACGCTAAATTTCAGTTTTGAGGATATATTGAAATCAGTATTCAACGAAATATTAAATCTATCGAACGATGTGCCGCGCGTGTTTCCTTGCTCGGTATAATAACCCGTACTAAAGTAGTAATTGGCAATATTGCCTCCCCCGGATAAACTTAGCCCGTATTGCTGATTAAAAGTAGAGCGGTATATTTCGTTAAACCAGTCTGTGCCAGGCGTGCGCAGTGCGTTTATTTGCTGTTGAGCTTCGGGAGATATTTTTGAAAAACCATCTTTTTTCAAAATATCCAATTGCTTGGTTTCTTTTAAAATACGGGAAACTCCTCCGTTTTCTGTACGATAGTTATGATAAGGATGTTGGAGCAGTCCCAGTTCAAAATCCACTTTCTCAGAAGCATTCATCAAATTCAATCTTTCAAACTCAGGTTTAAATGTGAAGAACAGGTCAGAGGAAAAATTGATCCGCATTTTACCTTCGCGACCTCGTTTGGTGGTAATCACAATAACGCCGTTTGCCGCTCTGGAGCCGTAAATGGCAGTTGCTGCAGCATCTTTAAGGATGGTTATATCTTTGATGTCGTTCGGGTTTAGTCCGGCAATGGATACATTCGTTAAATTATCGATATTATCTTTATCCAAACTTTTAGGTACATCGTTTCCTTCCAGTGGAATACCGTCCAACACCCATAGTGGATCTGACGAACCTGATAGCGAAACCGTTCCGCGGATGCGGATTTTGTTGGCAGAACCCGGCGCGCCGGTTGTGGGTGTGGCAACCAATCCGGCAATTTGTCCCGAAAGAAGTTGATCCACGTTGGGCGCACCAACCTGTTTAATATCATCGGCTTCTACACGGGCTATCGATGAGGTGAGTTTCCGCCTTTCTATACGTTGATAGCCGGTTACCACCACATCGCTGAGCAGCGTGGCATCTTCGTTGAGGGCTATGTTGTAGGTGCCGGATGTAGTTAATGTAACATGCTCTGGTGTATAACCTACGTAGCTCACAACAATTGTTTTTACCGATGTTGGCAGCGTGAAGAGGAAGTTGCCGTCGTAATCGGTAACAACGCCTTGCGGACTGTAATTTGGCACACTTTTTTCATCGGGAGAGATAAAAACGGTAGCGCCAATCATCGGCTCGTTGGTTTTGCTATCAGTTACGCGTCCGGTAATGGTACGTACATTTTGGGCATACAAGGTAAGAACAAGTATGTGCCCTAAAAATAGTAAAATAGCTTTTTTCATTTGGTTTAAGTTAGTAATTGTTTATTATATATTTAAAGCGCTGTTTATCCGAAGAAGTAAATCTTCGTAATGGTATTTAGTGGCTGAGTCAGAAGCTCGTCGCCCTTTTTCGGTTGCTTGTTTTATCTTCATCAAAAGTCCTCTTTTAACGGAAACCGCATCGGAAATCCGGTCTCCCAAAGAGCCGTAGAATGTAACTTGACGGATAACTTCACTTGTGGCTGAGCGATCGTCAATAACGGAAGTGAGCGATTTGTTCTTTTTTGTTACCGCATCTTCCGATGCAGATTGTATAAGCGCATCTACCAACCCTTTCTGTATAAATCGCTCTTTAACCGTGAGTGCTTTGCGACTTTCGGCTACCTTAAAAATAGCATTGTATATCATATCCATCAGCTCTACGGATGTAAAAGCATTGTTGCCGTTTTGGTACTCGTTTTCCGACATGCGGACAAGTCGTTTGTTGTTCAGCAAATCCCAAAACAGATAACCTTGCGCATTTTTTAGTAAAAGCGAGGGGGCATTTTCCACCAATCCTGCCGGTGTATTCCTAAGTGGAAAAGTGTATTTGTTTAAATCGCTTTCAAAAAGCCAATCGGTATCGGTTATCATTTCGCGGATAAGAAACTCAACCGATTTTTTCTGAACTTCTTTGGGTACGAAAATATAGGTTTGGCGATTATCTTTTCGCAGATTATTTTCCAAATAAATGCCCCCAACGTTAGCCAGCGGGTGATATACAAGATTATTCCAATGCCCTATAATGGCGTAATAAAGTTGTCCGGCTTCACGATAGTCTTGTTCGGCTTTTCCCGTATCGGTTATCGATAGAATTTTAGGCATAAGCCTCTTCAAATTGGCAATGCCATATTCACTAGCTTTTACCGGGTCGTCTCCTAAGTCTTCAGTTTGTGCTCTAGGATTAACAGCATCGCGCGGATCTTGTGCCTCGCTGTATCGATATATATCATCTGAGTGCTTTTCTAAAATATCGGAAAGAAAGGCTTCTTCTTTGTAAGGATTGCTTTTTCCCGACCAGCGATAACCGTATTCTATGGCAAAAAGGTCGTAAACACCAATTTGAGGAGAGAATATTTCTACACCGTCGCCTGGCTGAGCCACGTAGTTGTAGCGCGAATAATCCATGATGGAAGTTGAAGTGCCCCATTTTTTTACAAAATCGTTACTTCTTAACGAATCTACTGGAAATGCCGAAGAACCAATCATGTTGTGGCGTAATCCGAGTGAGTGTCCTACTTCGTGACAGGCAACAAATCGCATGGCATCGCCCAGCAAATCTTCGGGTAAATTCCACGCCTGCGCTTCAGTTTGAGCTGCTCCTGTTTGAATGACAATCCAGTTGCGAAGCATGGATATTACATTGTGCCACCAAATAATATCGGCTTGAATGATTTCGCCGGAACGCGGGTCATAAACCGATGGCCCCATGGCGTTCATTTTATCGGAAGCAACGTAGGTAATGCTCGAAAAATCAATGTTGTGTTCATCTATCTCTTCCGAAAATTCTTTAGCGATAATGGCATTCTTAAAACCGGCTTTTTCAAAAGCAATTTGCCAGTCTTCGATACCTCTTTTCATGTATTTCCGCCATTGTTTGGGTGTGGATTTATCGAGATAAAACACAATCGGTTTCTTAGGTTCAACCAATTCTCCCCGCAAATAGGCCGCTTCGTCTTTGGGTTCTAACCGCCAGCGGGTAATGAGTTCTTTCTTTTCCACATTGCTTTGTTTATCGGAAAAATAGGTGTAGGGAACGGTGAAATAACCTACACGCGGTGAGAGAAATCTCCCCGACATGGGTTGTTCAGGTAACAGCACTATGGACGATGAAGACTCAACGGTAAGATATACGGTAGCATCTCCCTGTTCCACTTTTGTAGAGAGTTCCGAGATAGCGGTAATGCTGTTTTTATACGGTTTTATATCCACAATGCGCGATAAGTCTTTGGTAATGGAGCCGCCAATGCTGATGCTTTTGAACAGATTGTTGAAAAATGTGAAAGAGCCGTTATATAAATCATTCACTTTTACTATTACAGATGATGAATCGGGGCTGTATCCTTCTACTTTTAGGCTGCCCATTAGTGGCGAAATAAAGTTGTCATGTACCGATAACGCAATAAAATCGTCTTCCGGATATTGAGGCTTGGGACGTATATTTCGAATGAAAAGCTTGTCGGAAGCTTTGTTTAGCTCGAAGCGTATCAACGTGTTTTCGTAGTTGATTCCTTTGTTCAACCCTTGTTCGTTCAGCTCGTAAGGGACTTTTAATATGCGATTTACAATTAAAAAATCTCTGTTTAGTAAACTGTCGGAAATTTCGAAGTAATAATCCGATTTGTCTTGATACAGGGGAAACAATCCGGTTTTGCACGAAACGCTGTCAACTAAATATTTATATTTGTTTTGTGACGCAATGCTGTCTTTTTTGTTGTTGGCTGTAACGTGGAAAAGGCACAGTTGAAAACAAGCTAAGCCTAATAAGATGATTCTCTTTCGCATAAGTAATTATTAAATTTTCCGAAAGAAAATCATAATAAATTAATTTTACAAAAGAGATGTAGTGAGTGGTTGTTTTTTTGTAGTGAAGTGGAGCTACAAAAACGGTATCTCTGCCACAAATTCGTTTTCTTTTATGTGGAAAGTGCAGGATAGGACGGTAAGGTGCGAGTATCGTTTGATTAAATTTTCTAATCCTTTTCCCGATAGAGGAATGTTTTCCGGTGGATTATAATTGTTTTTTACTATTAAATAATGGGAGTTTGTATAAATTTCTATTTCCAACGGCTGCTTACCGGACATTTTGGTGTGTTTGATGCAGTTTTCTACAAGCAACTGCAATGCCATAGGCGGAACTTTTTTGTTTAAAGAGTTCTCGTCGATATTGATTTTTACATTGATGCGATTAGAGAAACGAATTTGTTGCAGATAGATATAGTCTTCTGTGAATTTTAACTCGTCGTGCAACGAAATTAAATTGCATTTCTCCTGTTTCAACAGATATCTGTATAAATTGGAAAGAGCAACGGCAAAATTTTTGGCTTCGTCGGGTTGCTTACTTACCAAAACTTTTAAACTGCTCAATGAATTGAACAGAAAGTGAGGATTTAATCCGCTTTTTAATTGCTCGAGTTCTGTAGCCAATGCTTGTTGTTTCTGATATTCGTTTTTGAGTTCTAAGTTTATTTTTTCTTCCTGAACTTGTTGTCTCTTTAGAAACTCTTTTTGCCAATGCAGTATCCCCAAAAGAAATATTACGATAAATGCAGCTGCTGCCAGCAATGCCATATAAACAAACGCGTTGCGAGTGTTAATCACAAGTTCCGTGAAACTAATTCCGGGCACGTTGGCTGTAAATGTCCAGATTTCGCCACCAATTTCTGCTCGTTCGTAATACCTATCTACGGGTATGCTCAGGTAGTCTGAAAAAACCTGGGTAATGGTTTTCTCTTTATCCGTTGCCGGATTAAATTGATTTTTCGGCTCAACGGGCAATCCTATTTTTGATTCATCGGGATGAAAGATATAGATATTGTTATGGCTGAGAGTGAGGTATGCGTACGAAAAACTTTTATTCTCGGCAATTTCTCGATGGAGATCATGCAACGGTATATCTAATGTGAGAGTTTTATTTTGCAGCGAACCCGTTTCTGTGGGTATGCTGATACGGATACATTTTGATGCGTTGTTGAGAATTGGTTTTATCAGATAATCTGCATTGTTGTTTTGGTCTGTTATGGTTAAATTTCGTATCAGGCTATCTTCTTGGGCAAAAAAAACGATGGCCTGTTGCAAATCCTTTTCAGAAAAACGTAAAGCATCTCTTATAAGCTTCATTTGCTCTGTTCTGTGCAACAAGAGGGTTTTGAAGGTGCTGATATTGCTTATGCAGATACTTTGCACCATTTTTTCTATTTTAAGTGAAGCATCTTTTTCTACTTGTTTCTCTTTGTGATAAGAGTACACGGACACAAGGCTAAACAGCAATATGCCTGTCCAAAAATAAGGACTTTTAAGTAGTTTGATTATCAGTTTCTTAACCATAACTTAAATTGTTGTGAACGAGCCCTGCTGACAATAAGTTCTTCAGACGATTTATGTTTCAAATGTATTTTTATTCTCCCTTTTGAGTATGGATGCCACTCATCAATTTCATCTTTTCGCACAATAAAAGTGCGATTAATTCGGAAAAATAAATCGGAGTTTAGAGTGTCTTCTAAATCTCTTAATGTAGAGTCGCAAAATAGGCGCTTAGCGAATGTGGTAAAAGCAAAAACATACCTGTCATCGGCTTGAAAATAAGATATTTCATTTACGTTTACAATCTTTTTTACAGTACCGTGTGTTAAGATTAGTTGCTCTTTGTAAGATGGCTTTTGGGGCTGAATTTCGGCAATGAGTTTTTGTAGATTCCCTATGTACGAATGCTTCAGCAAATCATATTTGCTCAATGCCTTTTTGATTTCGGCTTCTTCCACCGGTTTTAAAATGTAAGCAATGCTGTTTACATCAAAGGCGCGTATCGCGTACTGGTCGTAAGCGGTAGTGAAAATAACAGGCGTGGTTATCTGTATTTTATCGAAAATAGAAAAAGAAAGCCCGTCGCTCAGTTGAATATCCATAAAAATAAGATCGCAAGAGTTGTTGTTGAGCCACTCCACCGCCTCGTCCACTTCCTGGAGTTTTGCCACAATATTATAAGAAGAGTTTATGTGCAGTAGTTTTTCTTCTAACTCTTCGGCTAATAGGGCTTCATCTTCAACGATAAGAATATTCATAACAACAGGTGTTTTCAGATGTGGTAGGTGGCATTTGCGAAAAGCGCCTTTCCATACAATGTTTTACAGCATTATTCAAGCACTGCCGGTAAATTTTCTTCTTTCTCTTCGGGCGGATCTTTTTTTACCACAAACGCGCTTATCTCCCAAAGCATATAAAGCGGTATGGTTACCACAATTAGCGAGAACGGATCGCCTGACGGCGTGATGATTGCTGCAAGAAACATGGAACCGACAACCGCGTGTCTACGATATTTTCGGAAAAAAGAGCGATATATAAGCCCAAGATTGGATAGAAGCCAAAAAACAAGCGGCAACTCAAAAACCACACCCATGATGAGAATAAGGGTGTAGAAATTATTCATATACGAATCCAGCGAAATGGTGTTTTGGATGGCATCGCTCAGCTCAAAAGTGATGAGAAACCGAAAAATGAGCGGAAAAACAACAAAATAGCCTACTAAACAGCCGATAATAAACATCAATCCGCCAAAACCAAAAGCTCTTTTAACTCCTTTTGTTTCATTTTCGTATAAAGCAGGACTGATAAATCGCCACAACTCATACAAAATATATGGAATTGTTAGAAGAATGGCAAATGCCAGAGAAGTAGAGATATAGGTCATAAATTGCGTGGTCATGTTAATGTTGAGCAGTTCAACATTGAATGCTTCAGCAGAAAAATCGGGCAAAAAAGGCAAGTATTCTCCGGCTTTCTCAAAAAAACGATAGGTAATGAAATCGGATGAACGAGGCGCAAGAATTATGGAATCGAAGATACTGGGAATAAGAATAAATCCCGCAATGGAAAAGACAAGCACTGCGCCGATAATTCTTATTAAAGTCCAACGAAACTCTTCGAGATGATCCCAAAAAGACATTTCTTTCTCTTTCATGCAGCCAATAGATTGTAGAATTTAGAAACTGTTTTGAATTTTTTCAGACCATGTTTTTTAGCTATTTTTTGATGGATTTGGGCTTTCATTTCGAATTATATAGCGGGCTATTT
>JAUNUM010000105.1 GCA_030538215.1 Bacteroidia bacterium | reverse complement strand
AAATCATACCGCATAATTTTTTCGGGCTGTCCGCCGCTTAAATCAATGCCGGTTTCCATTTGAAAATAGCCACTTTTGTTTATTAAGTATCGCTTTTTAGCTTTAAGAAAATCAATTCGGCTGGTTTTCTCAAATTTCTTGCTGCCCACGTATGTTTCGCTGAAAATTATCGGCTCGCTTTCTACCTTTTGTAATCCGATAGCGGTAAAATGGTATTGACTACCACGGTCGTACACTTCCAAAATCAATCCGGGCAGTCCGCCAAATTTCCACGGACCATCGCTAACGGGAATATCGGGGGCAAACCACGCCGTCCATTGCCTGCCGCGAAAATTACTTGTTGCCATTTGGCAGGGGTAATTAAGAATTGTTTTTGTGCTGTCTTTTATACTCCATTGTTGGACGTTTAGTTCGTCTTCGTAAAGATAGTCTTGAGATGCGAATCCATTCGTTACTGTCATTTTTCCGTATGGGAAATTTTTGTAAACATAAGCCCGCATTCGTTTATGTGGGTAACCCGGTGATGAATAGCCCTCCGTATCCATTGCTTGCTTAAATTGCTCCCATACTTTTTTCTCGTAATTCGGAGTAACAACTAAAGAGTCCACTTGAAAAGAATAATAGCTATAACATTTTGAAAGATTTTTTCCGATTTGGAGAAATAATAAATCATCTTCAATTGTATTTGTTAATGTATCTTTTTGCCAATGATATCGATAACTAATTTTCCAATAGGCGGAATCAATAAGGCTTTGACTGCTTAAGAAATTGAAATAAAACAAACAAATGAAAACGATGATTATTTTTTTCATACGATTAAAATTATTTATTTTCAAATGTATCGTATGGAACTCGCTTTAATCATCTACCTGTGTGATAATGATTATCATGCTCGTTTCATACTAATTTTTTGTAAAAATTGTAAGTTAAAGATAATACGGAAGCGATAACATCAACATTATTGCTTCCGTAAAGATAGTTTAACATCCGGCTCTTTCAGCGCCTATTCGGGCACCTTCTTTGGCTCCTTCATCTAAATCCCAGTAAAGGAGGGCATGTAACAATTGTCTGCAATACTCCTCTTTTGAAACTCCACCTTTAATCTCAGTCATTTCCTCATAATTTAATTCTTCTAACATAGTTGTAAATGTTTTATTTCTTTCCGATAGATAACGAAAAGAAGATTTTGAAATTAGATTTGTTTTTTGCCACACAGCCTCGTGGGCTGCACCACCTCACTTGCTACTTCTCTTCACTTTCGGTGGCTTCCGGCAATTTCTTTTTCCAATCCCGTTGGTGATTGAAATTACCGTGTTTTTGTTACCTTTGTCGTGCCTTTTCTTGCAAGTTTAGTTAAACTTCGGGGTTGATTGGCCTCAATTTTGAGTTGTTTCGCTTTCCGGGCAAGGGAAGGCTTTTAATTGGTTATCAGGCGGATTCTGAAGCCGCCGAATGATTGTTTATTTTAGTTGTAATCGCGTTCTATTAAATCATACCGCATAATTTTTTCGGGCTGTCCGCCGCTTAAATCAATGCCTGTTTCCATTTGAATGTAGCCGTTCATATCCATCAAATACCGTTTTTTAGCTTTTAGAAAATCAAGGCGGTTGGTTTTTTCAAATTTCTTGCTGCCCACATATGTTTCGCTGAAAATTATCGGTTCGTTTTCTACTTTTTGTAGTCCGATAACGGTAAAATGGTATTGGTTGCCACGGTCGTACACCTCCATTATCAAGCCGGGCAATCCACCGAATTTCCACGGGCCGTCGCTTACGGGAATATCGGGGGCAAACCAAGCCGTCCATTGACGACCGCGAAAATTACAAATAGCCATTTGGCAGGAATAATCCAAAACGGTTTTGGTGCTGTCGATAAATTGCCAGTTTTGGGCGTTTAATTCGTCTTCGTAGATGTAATCTTGCAACAAAAGTCCGTCTGTAACAGTCATTTTTCCTTTCGGATAATTTTTGTAGATATAGGTTTTCAGACGTTTGTGCGGAAAATCGTTAGAGTCTATATTCTTTTTCGAAAAGGCATAATCCAGATGCTTTTTCATTATCTCGTACCAATTTGGAAGAGCTGCAATTGAATCAACCTGATTACTGTAATGGCTTATGCATTTGGAGATATTCTCTCCTATTTGGAGCATTAACAGGTCATCTTCTGTTTTAAAAGTCAGAGTATCTCTAATATATAAATATTTATACTGGCATACGAGTTTAGCCTTATCAACTATTCTTTGGCTATATAAATTTCCAAAGCTCAAAAAGAGTATAATTATAAAAAGAGAATTTTTCATACGAGGTTTATAATTAAAATCGGATGTCGATAATATATATCAACATCCGATGGCTTACTATCTACAATGTTTATTATAGCCATGACGAGCTCCTTCCATTGCACCTTCATCCAATTTATTTTCCATTACAATCGCAACCAAAGTCGCACAGTATTGTTCTCTGGAAACACCACCTTTAACTTCACTCATTTCCTGATAATTTAATTCTTCTAACATAGTTGTAAATGTTTTATTTCTCTTCGATAGTTAACGAAAAGAAGATTTTGAAATTTGATTTGTTTTTGTTTTTTGTTACACAGTCTCGCGGACTGCACCACCTCACTTGCTACTTTTCTTCACTTTCGGCGGCTTCCGGTAAAAGTTTACCGTGTTTTTGTTATCTTTGCAGTGCCTTTTCTTGTAAGTTAAGTTAAACATCGGGGTTGATTGGCCTCAATTTTGAGTTGTTTCGCTTTCCGGGCAAGAGAAGGCTTTTATTGGTCATCGGTCGGATTCTGAATCCGTCCCAGCAACTGTTTATTTTAGTTGTAATCTCGTTCCATTAAATCATACCGCATAATTTTTTCGGGCTGTCCGCCGCTTAAATCAATTCCTGTTTCCATTTGAATGTAGCCGTTCATATCCATCAAATACCGCTTTTGGGCTTTGAGAAAATCAAGGCGGTTGGTTTTTTCAAATTTCTTGCTGCCCACGTATGTTTTGCTGAAAATTATCGGTTCGTTTTCTGCTTTTTGTAGTCCGATAGCGGTAAAATGGTATTGACTGCCACGGTCATACACTTCCAAAATCAATCCGGGCAGTCCACAAAATTTCCACGGGCCATCGCTTACGGGAATATCGGGGGCAAACCAAGCCGTCCATTGGCGGCCGCGAAAATCGCACACGCTCATTTGGCAAGAGTAATCCAAAACGGTTTTGGTGCTGTCGATAAATTGCCAGTTTTGGGCGTTTAACTCATCTTTATAAATATAATCTTGCAACGAAAATCCATCTGTTACAGTCATTTTTCCTTTGGGATATTTTTTGTATACGTAAGTTTTCATGCGTTTTCGAGGGAAATTCCTAGCTTTCAGACCCTCTTTTTTAAGCTCTTTTTCAAAAATTTCAGTCCATATTTTATCGCCATTAGGCATCTCGTAAAGAGAATCAACTTGATATGAAAAATAACTGAAGCTTTTAGACATATTGCTTCCTATCTGCAAAATAATCATATCATCTTTTACTACTCCTGTTATTGTATCAGTTTGCCTTAAATAATTATAAGTGCATCTCAAGTAGGTAGTATCAATTATATTTTGAGAAAATAACGGCATAGAAAAAGTACAGATATAAATAAATATTGTTAGAAATATACCTCTCATAATGTTTATCAATGTAGTATTAGAGGTCAGAGGATTAACTCCTCTGACCTCAATAATTATCATAGACAGTTTCTTGTATAACCAATAACTGCACCGTCCCATGCACGATCACTAAGATCACATTCACGCATTATTCTTTTTAATTCAGCACAGTATTGTTCTCTGGAAACTCCACCTTTAACTTCACTCATTTCCTGATTGTTTAGTTCTTCTAACATAGTTGTAAATGTTTTATTTCTTTTCGATAGATAACGAAAAGAAGATTTTGAAATTAGATTTGTTTTTTGCCATACAGCCTCGTGGGCTGCACCACCTCACTTGCTACTTCTCTTCACTTTCGGTGGCTTCCGGCAATTTCTTTTTCCAATCCCGTTGGCGGTTGAAATTACCGTGTTTTTGTTATCTTTGCAGCGCCTTCCGCCCCTCTCCAGCTCTCCCCATAGGGGAGAGAGAAATGCTTTTTTAGAAAAAGGGTTTGCTCCTTGCAAGGGAGGCTTTCCGCTCCTGCTCTCTCGTTTGCCTTGCGGCTCGGGAGGCAGGCAGTGGTTTTTTTGGCGCCGGCTGCGGCGTTTTGTTTTTATTTAAGTTATCCAAATTGAAAAACATCACTTATATCGCATAATTTTCGTAATTCCATACTACTATTTCGTTCCAAATCGTGACGTATCCACTTCTTTACGTCTGATATCCTTATACCCTCCAAAACGGTAAACAAACGAAACTGAAATCGTACGTGTATCACGGAAAGCATTTAATGAACTTTTCTGCCCTTTGTAATCAACGGAGGCAATAGGGGTTCTGGTATTGAAAATATCGTCTGCCTTTAATATAATTCTTGCACGTTGCTTATCAAAAGTCCACGTTATTCCCGAAGAAAGATCACCTGAAGCACCTAAATCATAAATCCCCTGAATCCCAGTAGGCGTTGTTACATATCCCGAAACATTCATTTTTAGGTCAGGTTTGACAGATAATGTAATATCGTGATTCATCTGAAAAATACCCATAACAGTTTTTCTGTCGAACGAAATATCGAAGAACTCATCGTCTTTTTCGTGCCAATACATTACGTTGGCTACCAATCGCGACGAAATACGATCTCCTATCTTGAATGGTACAACTCCTAACAAACCAATGTTTTGACGAAATGTGTAGTTTTGTTCCATAAATTCCTGTTGTAATTTTTCCCTTGACTGGTAAGGTAATTGCACAAAATAATCAGGAATGTAGTTTACGTATGGGCGAATGACATATTTTTGTTTGTAAATATAAGTTAAGCCCATACTGTAATTTCTCATTGGACGTAAGCGCGGATTTCCGTAAGTAACTCCGTATGAACTAAAATAATATACATTGGGATTTAAACTCCAGTAAGACGGATAGGTTTTATCGGACGATACGGCGAGTTGAAAAATATGGTCGGGCGACGCGTTGTAACTGGCGTTGAGCGTAGGAAACCAAGCCACATCGTCCCACAGCATATTTTTTGCATTGCCCGATGTTTCCGTTGCATGATAATATTCAGCCGCCAGTGATGCCTGTATCGATAGTTTTTCGGAAAATGATTTAGAAAATCCACCAAAAAAGCTCCAGATACGTTCTTGCTGCTGCGTGTTGAAAGTAGCATCTTCAAACTCTGAGCCGTCTTTTATTACATCCGAACGGTTTTTCGTATCAACACCCGAGTAATTGAAGCCGTAATTCACACTCCAGTTATTTTTAAGTGAATGTGACTGATTGGTATAAAATACCATTCGACGTACTTCCTGCTTTGATTGATACGAGAGTTTTTCAGCTTGCGCCGAAGAGGTTTGTAGAGCATTTTCGAGGAAATAATCAGATCCATCGTCGTACAGTGTGTAATCTGCCCCCAGGTTTAACCCGAAGTGCGCAGAATAATCGGCTTTGATGTTATGCATAGACGATGGGCCGGATGTACCGGTCTTTGTATCGGTTATCGATCCTGAAATATCGGTGGAAGCCGTTCTAGTGGAAGCTGTTTCATCAAACATTCCCGTGTAAGAAATATTCGCTTTATCTTTGTTATTAAATGTTTGTTGGAGCGCCATCCGTACATTGTGGCTTTGATACTTGTTAATCCCTTCACTATGTTGTTGTATGTTGTAAATAATGCCGTTTAACACGTGCTCTGCCTTAAGTTCTTCAGCATTGAAAGTCTTGTAGTTTCCGTAAGAATACAACGCATCAACCATTGTGCTCTTGCCCTGATATACCATGCTTGCACTTCCGATTCCGCTTGCATGCGTGCGTAGGCGGTATTCACTCGTAATTTCACCCTGCCATATGCTTGGTTTATCTTCGCCACCTTGTTGTTTCAAAACCACATTAATAGCTGCTCCACGGATGTTGTACTGTGGTGGTGCACTGTACATAATCTCCACATCTTCTATCATTGATGACGGAATACTGCGTAAAAGTGTCATAAGTTGGGTATAGGTCATCGAGGTTTTCTGTCCGTTTAGTAATATTGTCATACCACTTGTGCCGAGAAGGGTTATTTGTTCGTTTTGTTCCATAACGCCGGGAATTTCTTTCAAGGCATCATAGGCATTGGTCACAGGTTTGTCTTTCAGTAATGTCGGAATATGATAGGTGAATTTTCCCGCTTCTACCTTCATGGCTGGACGTCGTCCTTCCACCATCAATTCATTCAACACGGTTTCATCGGGCTGTAAAGTGAAATTATACTTCTCATTTTTATTTTGCTCGTTTAGCCAAACAAAGGCCACTGCTGTTCTAAATCCTAAAAAAGACACACGGAGTTGATAATTTCCAACTGGAATTGCTTCCGAAAAGCGGTAAAATCCCGCGCTGTCAGTTACTGCTCCATATTTTACTTCTGTGGAATCAGGCAATTCGTACAAAGCCACATTAGCAAACTCAATAGCATTATTATTAATATCGGTTACTATACCCGATAGTTGGGAAAATAAAGGCACTACACAACTAAGAAGAAGAATTAAAGTGGATAGTTTAGTTTTCATCGACTGGATATTACTTATAAAATTTTGGAGCAACAAAATATACATTCTCCCATCTACGCCTCCATGTATTATATTGTCGTAACATTCCAGCTTCGATACCAAATTTGTCCGTTATTTTAAATTCAACGCTTCCGCCGAAATAAGAATATGGTGCGAATGGTGAATATGGTATGGAACCTGCATTTGTATTATCCAGCGCTTGAGTTGAATAACGACCATATACATTTATTCCAAAATTATCGGAAAGAGAAATATAGGAAGATGCGTTAATGGTGTAATCGTTATAAATACCAGTAAAGTCACGGTATTTATAAGCTGAATTACTAATATCAATATGCCAATTTTCGGTAGGCTGTATTTTTAACCCAAGGTTAATATTGTTAACAGCTGCCATACCGGGCATTAAATCATTCGTATGAGACATGTATAATACGTTATTTTCACCCAAATAGGATAGCGGATAATGTGAAAGAGAAATTTTATCCAGATTCAGATTATACGTTGGAATATTGTATTTAGGTTTTTCGTATTGCAATAAAGGTAAAGTTTT
>JAUNUM010000104.1 GCA_030538215.1 Bacteroidia bacterium | reverse complement strand
CGAGAACGGTTGTGAATTGCTTTCGTAAGTTTGTATCTTTGAGATTCGGAACAACGTGAAATCGGTAATGGGCTTCAAATTCTTTGTTGTGAATTGCTTTCGTAAGTTTGTATCTTTGAGATTCGGAACAACTGGAGTGATAAAAAACGCATTGGGATTGAGGTTGTGAATTGCTTTCGTAAGTTTGTATCTTTGAGATTCGGAACAACCCGTGCGGTACTCGGAAAAGTCGGTAAGTGGTTGTGAATTGCTTTCGTAAGTTTGTATCTTTGAGATTCGGAACAACGCACTACTAAATTAATAATCGAAACACGTGTTGTGAATTGCTTTCGTAAGTTTGTATCTTTGAGATTCGGAACAACTGCAACTAAATTCGAAGTGGGAACGCTATCGTTGTGAATTGCTTTCGTAAGTTTGTATCTTTGAGATTCGGAACAACTCGCCAGTTTATTTATGAACGGCGGGATGAGTTGTGAATTGCTTTCGTAAGTTTGTATCTTTGAGATTCGGAACAACTGATTTTGTTGCTGATCCGTATGTGATTGAGTTGTGAATTGCTTTCGTAAGTTTGTATCTTTGAGATTCGGAACAACGATTATCGCAATAGATTTTGACGGAACATTGTTGTGAATTGCTTTCGTAAGTTTGTATCTTTGAGATTCGGAACAACCCAGAAATGTTGGAGAAAATGCAGGGTTGGTTGTGAATTGCTTTCGTAAGTTTGTATCTTTGAGATTCGGAACAACTCAGCACGAGCCTTGGCGCTTTGATATGTGGTTGTGAATTGCTTTCGTAAGTTTGTATCTTTGAGATTCGGAACAACTATGAGAACTTACATTAAAAACATCAACAAGTTGTGAATTGCTTTCGTAAGTTTGTATCTTTGAGATTCGGAACAACTGTGATTTGCACGAGTTCTTATTTTCATAAGTTGTGAATTGCTTTCGTAAGTTTGTATCTTTGAGATTCGGAACAACGGGTGTTTTGAAAGATCAACCATTTGCGCAGTTGTGAATTGCTTTCGTAAGTTTGTATCTTTGAGATTCGGAACAACATATAATCGTAGTAGTTTTCTGAACACGCGTTGTGAATTGCTTTCGTAAGTTTGTATCTTTGAGATTCGGAACAACATACGAACGTAAACAAAAAGAATACGATACGTTGTGAATTGCTTTCGTAAGTTTGTATCTTTGAGATTCGGAACAACAGCGAGCAGAAGCAAACGACCAATACAGCGGTTGTGAATTGCTTTCGTAAGTTTGTATCTTTGAGATTCGGAACAACAGTTGAAAGTTTCAATAAATCACGTGATAGTTGTGAATTGCTTTCGTAAGTTTGTATCTTTGAGATTCGGAACAACCGACAATATCGTAATCACCAAAGAAACGTAGTTGTGAATTGCTTTCGTAAGTTTGTATCTTTGAGATTCGGAACAACTATGCTACCGCAAGTCCTGATTGGGTTATAGTTGTGAATTGCTTTCGTAAGTTTGTATCTTTGAGATTCGGAACAACGAGAAGCGGTTGAGGATGTACTCCGTCACGTTGTGAATTGCTTTCGTAAGTTTGTATCTTTGAGATTCGGAACAACATGGCGAACATACTGTTCTGAACATCGCCCGTTGTGAATTGCTTTCGTAAGTTTGTATCTTTGAGATTCGGAACAACACGATATGTGTTTTCCTTAGAATATCAATAGATTAAGCCTAGATTTACAAATTGAAAAAATGGTTGTTTCAATTAAAAATCCTGCTCATTGAGCAGGATTTTTTAATGCTAAAACAATTCCAATTGTTGATATGGAGTATGTACTTCTTTCTCTTTTTTCCCGACAAACAATTCCATATTCCCAAACTGTTTATCGGTGATACAGAGAATTCCTATCTGGCCTCTGGGCGGAAGGAAGCTTTTAACTCTTTTGATATGCACATCGGCGTTTTCCCGACTGGCACAGTGCCGCAAGTAAATAGAAAACTGAAACATAGTGAACCCATCCTGAATCAATTTTTTGCGAAAATCAGAATAAATTTTCCGATCTTTCTTTGTTTCAGTTGGTAAATCGAAAAAGACTAAAACCCACATAATTCTATATTCGCTAAATCGCTGCATAATAAGAGATTGAGTGGAACGAATAGTTTACTCAAACGAAGGATATTTTATTTTCCTAATTTCACCCGAAAAACATTTGTAAAGCGAGGCAGTGGTTTGCCCAACAGCAATCATTAATGGGCTTCGCTGATTATTAATGACCACATCAAGAACAGGAATATTCAATAATTTTGATTTTATTTCCTGCGAAAGTTCCGTAATATCAGCACCACTTTCCATTATTTCAAAAACCAATTTATCTACAAAAGGGCGATACGGCTCCATAATATCATCTGCCAAACAATAGGCATTGTATTTGTTGCGATGGTGAATGCCTAATGTCGGCAAAAGTCCGCTGGCAACCAACGAGCGAGCAACAACTGCCCGCAAAATAGCGTACCCGTAATTCAGCAGATTATTTGGCGGAATACCTTCTCTACCACGTGTAAAACCGGGGATGCTCGGGAAAATATTATTCCAATAATAAACAGCCCCGCGTGCTTCGTAATTATCGGGGTCGCCACTTTTTACGTCGGAAGCCCAAGCCAGCATATTTTTCACAACGGCATTCGATTTGTTGGCTAAAACGTAGGCTTGATTTTCTATTTTCGCCTGAACTGTTTGTTGCCAAAGTTGCTTTTTCAGCGGAAGGGATGCGTCAATTTGTTCACGAAAACGCTCCGTTTGCGTGGTGTTTCCATCTAACAGAAGCATCAGCCCGACAGGCATTCGGGAGCTATTGCACGTGATTAAAGCACAATTATTTTCCAAAAGCGCCTCCATTAATCCGTGCGTAATTGTAATCTGCTTGTTGTCCAAAACCAAGACGCCGATATCCTCAATCGGAATTGTTTTCACAGCATCCGCCTTAAAAGCTTCGGGTAACGTGTCGTTTTTTACCACTTCGGGCAACTGGATAACTAACTGCTTGTTGCGCAAACTCAAATAGGCGGGATTGCCGAAGTAGAGGGTTTTCTTTATCATGATCAGAACTTAAAGTTAATACTTCCATCAATATTCATTGTAAAATCTTTTCCTTCGATAATAAAATTCCAATTTTCTTTTGACATTTTAAGAAGGTGCGTCTGTCCTTCAATTTCTATAGTTGAAGGGATGGCTTTGAATTTATCTAGATCTTTTTTTATCTCTTTGGTTTTTTCTATGCCAATATTTTCAGAAAGCTGTTTGAGCCTAAAACTATTATTGATTGTATCAAATCGATATTTCCTATTTAGAAAATCATTTCGTCTTTCGTTATTATCTAATATGGTTAAATCTTCAACCACCGGGGCAATGTCATACATTTGTTCATATTTAGACAATAATTCGTCTTTGGCTAAACTTACCGCATCTTTTACTTCATTTACAGACATAGCACTCAAATGATATTTCAGCCAAATACTCCCTTCGGAAAATTGAGTTATGACATAAAGTCTGTTTGTTTGAAAAGAAATGTCTTTTAGCTTTTCGTATTCGTCGTCTTCTTTGAGTACGAAAACTTTCTGCCCGACTTTTAGCAATTGTTTTTCCCAATCTTTGTAATCGGAGTAAAAATCTTGAACGTATTTATTTACATCAAATTTACCAACTATATTACGCATTTTAGCGATTTCGTAAGATGCAATAGGTATCATTTCGCGCTTGACACTATCAGTGTCAAATTGTTGAACTAAAATAGCGAAAGGTATAGAGCCTGCTTCTGAATAGAATTTATTTTTATACTCGTGTTTTGAGCGATAATTTACTCGTTCTTTGACCTCTTTACCTGCTTTAGTTTGTATTCTTACGTGCCTGATGATATTCCCTTGATAATCTTTGATTTCAGCCTTGCCTTTTTGTTTTCTTACCAATTCTCTGATTATCGGGTCAATAATAGAATTTATAAGATTTTCAGATGCTTTTACTTTGTCGATGTTTTCACGTTTAACGAAGCTAAATTCATCGTTACCTGTTTTATATTTCCAATCTTCTCCTTCCCTGATAGGCTTACCATCCGCACTTCTTTCTACATTTCTTATTTTACCTAAATAGGTTTGAGCGTATAAACTGCTTCTGACTGTACTTCCTTTCGACATTAATAAAATCCTTTCACCACTTTCATTTAGAATATATTTTCCATTTTTGTCTTTTAAATACTGTCTTTTTCCCCGTTTTCTTACAATTTTACTTGTTTGTTTGGATATGGATTTCTTTTCAAAATTATATATTAATGTAGAGTTTTCGATTTCTAAAATAAACTTTTGAACATTGAAACTTTGGGGGATTTCATTCTTTTTTATTTCTTTTATTTTGCTTTTGTCTTTTTCTTCGATTGCCTTAAAATACTCTTTTATAATCCGTTCTCGGTGACTGCTATTGGTTGGTATAAGTGTTAATACTAATGCGTCAATAGCGTGATGGGTATGTTTGTTTCTGCTTTTAATTTCATCTTCATCCTGAAAGCCAAAAAGCTTTCTAAAAACTGACGTTACCATTCCTTTCTGTACTGCAACTTTCAAAAAATAGGTTTTCAAAAATGCTCTCGCATACTTACTTACCATTTGCGTATCAACTAATTGCCTGCGCGCCCAACTGTCCTTTATTTCAGTTGCTTCAAATCGTTCTATTTTGTCAAGCCAATAGTCGTAATGCATTTTACAGTAATGTTTTTCCTGAATGCGTTTATTTTTGGTAGTTTCGTCTTCGTTACCTTGTGGTTTTGAATTTTTTTCGTAGCGGTATTTCCAACTATCTCTTATGTTTTTCCAATTGTCTAATCTTGGTTCAATCCTTGCACCCCATCCATCGGCATCTTCGTAATAATTACTGCATTGTGTCGGGAAATGATTGCGTTTCTTATCTCTATTATACCAAGCATAGCACACGGTTTGGTTGGCTAAGGTATCATCAGGCAAGATGCTTCGTGGTATGGTGTGTTCGATGTCTATTTCGATTGAAAATAATTTACCAATAGGTATCATTTTTCCTGTATAAAGACATTGCCCTTTTTGTTCCATCCAAAGTTCGTATCGTCGTATAGCATTCTTTTCTTTTAGAATATCAAGTCTGTTTGTGTTTTTTATCTTTATTCCGTTTTCATCAATTACTTCATCAAATATCTGCTCAGTCCACATTTCAAATTTTGGAATATTTTCTTCGATATTTAAATCAAGCTTATTCAAATTATTATATTCGGTTAGAAATTCACGATATTTTTCTCTGTTATTTCTGCGTTCATTTTGATAGCGCTCAATGGCAATTCTTTTATTGTTGTCATTTAATTCTCGGGCAATTTCGAGTACAATTTCCGTTTCTTCATTAATAACTCCCTCTTTAATAAATTCATTCATCAATTTCCGTAGTATGCTCATTGATTTGTTAAACATTGGGTTCTTAATACTGTCAATTTGCACACTTGGTAAAATACTTACTTCATCACCATTTATGTTTTTTGCCTTTGGCAGTCTTGGCTTTCCAGTGTTCTTATCGGTGCCACATTTTTTTAGATAGATGTTCTCTATGTTAGAATGATGATAAAGCTGATTGGCGTCTATGATAATATTTTCTGATTTTAACTTCTCATTGAATATCTCCGTAAAAGTTGGAAGCTCTCGATATGTGCGTTTCTCATTAGAGAAAAACTCTTGATATTTTTGTTTTACAGCATCTATTATCCCTTGTTTGTCATTGCGCTTTTCCCACGATATTTCGCCAAAGAAACCTAGGCAAGCTTTTTCTACTTCAAGAATATCATAAGAACTTAACTGATATAAAAAATCTTTATGTGCAAAATATGGGTCGCCTTTATATTTGTCTATTAAGTTGTTTGTTATCGAAATAATGGTTTTATTGTCAGCATAAACTACGTTGGCATCTCTCACTATTGAAAGAATGGTATTTTTACTGCTTTTCCAATTCTCCCCTAAAACATCAGGAACTTTTGCTAGCACAACTGCATCATTATATAAATAACCCTCTTTTAAGAAAGGAATTATTTTACACATCGCATTTACGCTAAGGTCTGCATACCCTTGCGAAAATTTATCATTAAGTTTTACAAATTTAGCAATTTGCTTTTCATCAGTCATTTTTAGCTTTTCCTTAGCAAACACTTCCAAAAAATCCTTCACTTTTGTTGCTTTCTTATCGTACGAAAATAATATATGCCATAAATCATTTATTGAATAATTGTTTGTAACATAACTCGCATTTCCAAAGCCTCCATTTGTCTCTTTGCTTGTGATATTCTGAATTTCGATTGTTTCAAGGGCTTTTTTTGCAACATCTCCAAAGACATCAATTAATCCTTTGCAGACCGGCATTCCAGATACTGATGTATCATAAACGCCATCGGTATAAATTTCATTCTTGTTTTTTTCACGTGTGTTGATTGGGTAGTTATATCTTTTTTTCGACTGAAATTGTTTATCCAAAAACACTCTGATTTCTTCAAATTTAAAGTTCTTATCTTTTTTCAAAAAGAAATCAAATAGCTTTTCTTTCAATGAGAATGGAATTGATTGTTTCTCTCCATTATCATCAAAAAACATTATCGTATTAATGAAACTCCACGCTCGGAAAATTTCAAAAATTGGATGTGAAATAGGACATCTAAGTTTTTTAGGTTCTAATGTGCATTTACCTATATTTCCTTTTTGGGTTCTTAAATCTCTTTGCCAAATAATTGATTTCCATAGTTTTTCTATAAATACATTCTTATATCTTCCATCATTTTTTTTTGAAGTGTCATAACCTTGAGCTTTGCATAATTCTTCAAGTTCAAATTGGTATTCCTCTCTATATGGATATTGATTTCTTGCTCTTTTGTTATTCCTTAAAAACTCATTTACTAAAGCTTTAGATATAATATTCTCATTTTCATCCAACGCTTTTTGAAAACCACTTTCGCCTCTTCGTTCCTTTTGTTTCTCAGTTTCGCTATCGGTTTCTCCAATATCTTTGTAGCCTCGTCTTTGTATAATATGATACAAAGCTCTTCCAAATTCGTGCTTACTTACCTTCGTTCCTAATGCGTGTATTCGTAATTCATATGGATTTTTATATTTTATACCCCCTAGGTATGAAAAATCACAAGCAAGCCACTTTTGGAAAATTTTATTTTCAGGGAATTTTCTAATTTGACCTTTTTTATATTTAGACCAAACCTCTAATTCTTCGATAGTCAATGGAACAAAGTCTCCTTGAACGAGAATTTTCAACAACTCCCATTTGCGATATTTCCTAGCTCTAATTAAATTACGCTTTGACCGTGCTTCTCTGCGTTCTCTTGTCGGGGAAACATAACCTCCGGACTGTCCTTTCATCATTCCTGTGTCGAAACGTATAACTCCTTTTTTTATAATATCTCCTTCTTCTGTGATGACGAACCCCAAAGAAGAACTACCTAAGTCAATCCCGATTTTTTTCATTTTATAAAATTTTATATTTATTTTTTGATAATTCCAATTAATTGTTTAATTTTGTCGTTGAAAGACAATTCACAACAAGGCTATAAGCCGTAGGATTTTTGTCTCTAAAGCCCT
>JAUNUM010000103.1 GCA_030538215.1 Bacteroidia bacterium | reverse complement strand
CTGTCCCAAAAAGTCAGCACATAAATATCGTTTTCTCTTACCTCGTAAATAATCAAATAATGTGACACAATTTTCACACGAGCACTTTTATCATCGGTTTGTCTCCCAATTTGTGGAAACGATGCAATTAGTTTAAGAGCTTCGCTAAACTGCCTATTTAGCTTTTTGCTATATGTTTTCGATTGATTTTGCTCGTTCCAATATCCTAAAATTCGCTTACGTTCTTCACGAGCAAGTTTCGAGATAATTATTCTTCGAGCCATTTCGATATTTCTTCTTCCACTTTTTCGTTGGTGTAAAACTCTCCATTATCTATTTGTTCGCGCGCAACGGCAATTGCCTTTTTTTGTTCATCGGAAAGATGATAAACATCTTCCAATTGGTTCTCGCGTTGAATAAATTGATAAAGCTCTTCCAACAAGCCCTCGTTTTGAGAGCGTTGAATTTCTGTTATTAATTTTTCTCGTTTTAATCCTATTGTTTCCATAGTTATTCTTTCTATTTATAACGAATCGCCCCAATTATGCATTATTAATTATTCATTATGCATTAAATCTCCACCCTCGCATACGGCGCCACATCATACTCGCAAAACTCATCTTTCAGATATTTATAATATCCACTGATAGCCACCATTGCCGCATTATCGGTAGTATAAGCGAATTTTGGAATGTGGATTTTCCAACCGTATCGGCGACTGTATTCCTCGAAAGCTGTACGCAAACCCGAATTTGCCGATACTCCACCTGCTACGGCGACCTCTTTTATTTTCAAATCTTTGGCAGCATGATACAATTTATTCATCAGAATATCGACAATCGTTTTTTGCAACGATGCGCAAAGGTCTTCCTTGTTTTTTTCGATGAAATCGGCATCGGTTTTCAACTCGTCGCGCAAGAAATAGAGAAACGACGTCTTCAATCCGCTAAAGCTATAATCGTAACCCGCAATGTTGGGCTTACTGAATTTAAATCGGTCGGGATTACCCAACTTCGCCAATTTATCGACTATCGGCCCGCCCGGATAACCTAATCCCATCACTTTGGCACATTTGTCGAACGCTTCGCCTGCGGCGTCGTCGATGGTTTGCCCGATAATTTCCATCTCGTCGTGCGATTTCACGAGAATAATCTGCGAATTTCCGCCCGAAACCAACAGGCACAAAAACGGAAATGTCGGTTGATTTGTGTCATTCTCATCTTCCTTAATAAAATGCGCCAACACGTGAGCCTGCAAATGATTCACGTCAATCATCGGAATATTCAGCGCCGACGAAAATCCTTTGGCAAACGATGTTCCTACCAATAACGAACCTAACAAACCCGGCCCGCGCGTGAAAGCGATCGCCGACAGTTCCGATTTATCGATTCCCGCCTGTTTCAACGCATCGTGCACCACAGGAATAATATTTTGCTGATGCGCACGCGATGCCAATTCGGGCACAACGCCGCCGTATCGTTCATGCACAGCCTGTCCGGCAATCACATTCGATAAAATCACGCCATCGCGGATTACTGCCGCCGATGTGTCGTCGCAAGAGGATTCTATGCCTAAAATTGTAATCATACAGTCAATCGCGTCTGACGGATTACCCATCTGATGCGTAGTAATTTCATCCATCAGACCGCGAATCGGTCAGATGGCAATAAAGTTACAAAGATAACATAAAAAAAGCGTTTCATCGATAACTGATAGAACGCTTTTACGTGTTGAGATAATACGAAGATTCCTGAACAATTAATAGCAAAACAACAAACAATTCTAATAAATCATATGTTATTATATAACAATCAATTCAAAACTCAACGTTATGAAATCGTATCAAGTTTTAATCCTTTCTTTATTTTTAGTTCTTTTTAGTTCGTGTGAAGTTATAGCGGGAATCTTCGAGGCCGGCGTATGGGTAGCGTGTTGATAGTTGTTGCTATCATTGGTTTAGTCGTTTGGCTTATTCGCAGGTTTACAGGAAGAAGATAGATTTATTATCAATTATCTCTTTTTCACAATACATAGGGAACTTTTAAAAACAACTTCCTCTTTGGCTTTTAGCTAGTTTTGCGCTCAAATTGATTGAGTAAGTGGTTAATATTTGTACTTCCTTGCCGACAGCCAACAGCTAAAGGTCAACAGTTTATGATGCAAAGCTTAGTAAATTATTTTTTCAACATCACATGGTGTGGATGTTTAATTGCCACGTATCAGCTTTAAATAACAGAATCTATGTTGCTGATATTTATGCAGTAAGATGTTTAAATAATTAAATCGGCGGGATTTCGCCTGTTATCCCAAAAAGCAATTATATGAAGAATGTGTTCATCAATCTTGTAGATAAGAGAATAATGTTGCATAACTTGCATCTTACGGACACTGGGATACATATCTATGGGAGTTCCCATAAAAGGATTTAGGACAATATAATCTTCAATTTTCTCCACTTCATCCATCAACTTTAGAGAATAATTGCTCGATTGATTGTTCGTTATCCAAAAATCAAGTGTCGATAAATAATCCTTTTCAGCAGTGTGTCCCCAAACTATTTTGTACATATTGCCCGTGCTTTTTTACGAACTTCTGCACCCGAAGTAGTACGCCCTTCCAGAATATCAATCAATCCTTTTTCGATACGCTTTTTTTGCCAATCTGTTAGTACTTCGTCATTCAACGAAGTACTACTGAAACGAATTTTCATTTCTTCCAAAAAAGCTGTAATTATATCATGTTGTTTCTGGGTTTCGGGATAAATAATTATATTTTCCATCATCTCAACTTTTTATTCTTTACAAATGTAAGATTTTTCGGAATTAAATGCAAGTTTTTTATTCTAAACTCAGAGACCGTAGATTCAACTCACAACGTCACATCCACCCTTACTTTTCCCAACAATGCATCGGGATGATCGCGGTACGTAAACCGATGTACATATTCCACGCGCAACAATCCTAAAATATTGGTAATTCCAATTGTTCCTTCCACGTAGGGCGTGGAGCCGTATCGATAAGATGCGGGCGGAAAATCGTATATGTGAGACGATGAACGTAACGGATCGTTTTTATCGCTCAATCTGCCGTAGGAAGCGCGTAACGAGATAAGTTCTTTTATACCCAAATCATCGAAAAAAGGAACTTTTGACAAAATAAAATCATCCCCCACAAAAGTTGTGCGAAGCGTATATTGCTCATCGGCAACAAATTCCAACGCCCGATTCAGAAAAAACGCGTTGTTCTCGATATGGTGCCTGTATCGCTGATTAGGATACACCAATAACGGAAACGGCACCGCATTCCACACTTTCGAAAACTCGCCTACGGCGTCTAACCGACCAAAACGATTCAGCAAAAAACGTTTCTGGGCAGAAAGTTCCGTTCTGTGATAAGCAGTTTCGCTGCCCAGAAAGCCCTTCAATCCAATGGAGTACGACAGAAAAAATACAGGGCTTTCCAACTCAATGGGTTTTCTTTTCCGCTTTTGCTGCACGTATGCTTCACGCGCGGAGTAACGCAGTAAAATACCCACTTCCGATGTGTTTAAAGCTTCGTAAGGAATACGCATATCGCTGAAATCGCGTTGAAACAACAATTCGCCTTGCGGCACAAACCGCGATTTACGCAACCAAATCGTGTGTGCTAAGCCGTTTGTATGCTCGCGCTCGTAATTTATTTCCACAAAATTGCGGTAAGTAGCTTCATTCACAGAACGACGGTAAGTTATCAGCAGCAAGTCGTTTCCCGAACGCGGATGCATTTCTCCGGGCGAATACAAATCATTTTCATACACCAGGCGCAGGTTATTTTTCGGAAATTCGTTTTCGTGATACGCCTTTTTATCGAACGAATAAATAGCTTCGCCCCGATACTTGAATTTCTGATCTTTAAACCCGTATGCTGCATATCCTTTTACAAAAAAATGCGGGTTTAATCTGGACGTGGACGCGATTCCGGCTCTCAGGCGCACACCTTCGATGGGATTGTAAGTGGGTAAAGTCTGAATTCTACCGAAATCGAATTTGTTGGTTTGGGGATTTCCGAATGGAATCCAATCGTTCAGCACAAATTTCATGGCTTTTTTAAAAAATCTGTTGAACGGTTTGTACTGAATTTTAGAACTGTCGGATGTCAATGTTTTTTGCTCAAAATCATCGGGCTCCAACTCGATTTTTATTTGGTTTACCACTACTGTATCCACAGCGATGCGTTTAAAGGTAAACCCTTCACGCACAATCACCAGCCTGCCTACAACGGAGTCAGGAACGGGAAAAGAGAATTCACCCACGTTATTGGCAACGGTTCCTATGGGCGTACCCTCTATAAAAATAGCAGTATAGGCAACGGGAGTTTTGTATTTGGCATCGGTTACAACACCTTTAAATATAGTTGTTTGAGCGAAAATATTCCCGCAACAAATAGCAATGAAAGTAATTAATAATAATTTTTTCATACGACAATTCCATTGAAGCGGATAGAGCAAAAAAACAGATAGAAAACCGTAAATTAATTACAGTTTTCTATAACGTACTCGTTTTGGCTCCACATTTCCTAAGCGCATTTTCTTGTTCTCTTCGTAATCGCTGTACGAACCTTCAAAATAGAACACTTCCGAATTTCCTTCAAAGGCGAGAATGTGCGTGCAGATACGGTCTAAGAACCAGCGGTCGTGCGAAATAACTACGGCGCAGCCGGCAAAGTTTTCGAGGCCTTCTTCCAAAGCGCGAAGCGTATTTACGTCGATATCGTTGGTTGGTTCGTCGAGCAGCAGCACATTGGCTCCGGCTTTGAGTGTCAATGCCAAGTGCAAACGATTTCGTTCCCCACCCGACAGCACACCACACAGTTTTTCCTGATCGGCTCCCGAAAAATTGAAACGCGACAAATACGCTCGTGCGTTCACATCTTTTCCGCCCACGCGCACAAATTCCGAACCGCCGGAAACCACCTGATACACTGTTTTATTGGGATCGATGGCTTCGTGCGATTGATCAACGTAGGCCGTAACAACCGTTTCGCCTACATCAAATGTACCCGCATCTACTTTTTCCATTCCTTGAATGAGGCGGAAAAGCGTAGTTTTTCCCGCACCGTTCGGGCCGATAACGCCTACAATTCCGTTGGGTGGTAGCATGAAGTTCAAATCGTCAAACAACAGTTTGTCGCCAAACGCTTTTTTTACATTTTTAGCTTCGATTACTTTGTTTCCTAAACGAGGGCCGTTGGGAATAAATATCTCTAATTTCTCTTCGCGCTCTTTTGTGTCCTGATTCAACAGTTGCTCGTAGGAGTTCAAACGAGCCTTTCCTTTGGCGTGACGCGCTTTCGGCGCCATGTTAATCCACTCCAGCTCACGTTCCAGTGTTTTCCGGCGTTTGCTTGCCTGTTTTTCTTCCTGCTCCATGCGTTTGGTTTTCTGCTCCAACCACGAAGTGTAATTTCCTTTCCAGGGAATTCCTTCGCCACGATCGAGTTCGAGAATCCAGCCCGCCACGTGGTCGAGGAAGTAGCGGTCGTGTGTGATGCAGATAACCGTTCCGGCGTATTGTTGCAAATGTTGCTCCAACCAGTCGATAGACTCGGCATCCAAATGGTTGGTTGGTTCGTCTAACAACAATACATCGGGTTCTTGCAACAACAGGCGACACAGTGCCACACGGCGACGCTCACCTCCCGATAAATGGCGCACAGATTCATCTTCTGCCGGACAACGCAACGCATCCATCGCACGCTCTAAACGGTTGTCGATATTCCACGCGTCAGCGGCATCCAGCTTGTCTTGCAATTCTGCTTGACGGGCGAAAAGTTGATTCATTTTGTCTTCGTTCTCGTAATATTCCGGCAACCCGAATTTCAGGTTGATGTCTTCATATTCAGCCAACAAATCCATGACGGGTTGCACGCCTTCGCGAACCACTTCAATCACGGTTTTGTCGTTATCCAATTTCGGGTCTTGCTCCAGATAACCTACCGAAAAACTTTTATCGGACACCACTTCGCCCTGATATTCTTTTTCAATTCCGGCAATGATTTTCAGCAACGTCGATTTTCCCGACCCGTTCAAACCGATGATACCGATTTTGGCACCGTAGAAAAACGAGAGGTAAATATCTTTGAGTACTTGTTTGTGTGGCGGAAACGTTTTGCTGACGCCCACCATGGAGAAAATAATTTTTTTGTCGTCGGACATATATTTTGAAATTACTAATTATTAATTACAAATTACTAATTGATTGATAATTGACTTGTTCAATCTTTTTTGGAGATGCAAAGATAGTGAAAGAATTTAAGATTGGGAGGCGATGCTTGCAGCTTCGTTGTAAAGTGTGGTGCTTCAACGTGGTTAAAATATTTTGGTTTTCGGATAATCAAAGAAAATCTAACGGGCTTTTAATTTTTGACTTGGAAATATCGGTAATATGTGTATAGATTTGTGTCGTTTTAATGGAGGCGTGTCCTAATAATTCCTGTATAAAACGGATGTCTGTTCCGGTTTCAAGTAAATGCGTGGCGTAACTGTGCCTTAATCCATGGATACCGATTGCTTTTTTTATACCGGCTCTATCTAAAGCCAACTTAAACACTTTCTGCGCGCTTCGCGTAGAATACTGTCCACCATACTGTCCTTCGAATAAGTAGATTTTAGGTTTATATTGTAGATAATAACTTCTAAGTTCAATTAAAATCGACTCCGGAAGCGGTGTTATTCTGTCTTTTTTCCCTTTTCCACGTTCTATCCGCACTATCATGGATTTACTGTCTATGTCGGTCAGCTTCAAAGCCGTAACTTCACTTACCCTTAAACCCATTCCGTAGCATAACTTAAGTATCAACCGGTGTTTAGGATTTTCTGTCAGTTCAACAATTTTCTTTATTTCCGATTTATTCATCATCTTAGGAAGCATTAGCGGTTTTTTGGGACGTGGAATGTCCATAAACATTTTGGGACGGTGAAGTACCTGCTCAAAGTAAAATTTCACCGCGTTGATTCGGCTGTGTATTTTACTTTCAGAAAGTCTCAATGTCTTGTGACAATAAAGAAAATAGCTGCGTAATCTTTCAGGTGTAAGATTATCTACAGGATATGATTTAAGCACATAAAGCAGTTGTGCAAATTCCAACGAGTATGCACGACGCGTATTCTCGCTATATGCTTTTAAAACAAGATGTTCCTGAAGCCGATTAAAAGCGGGAAGATTTACTGTATGAATTTTGCTCATTGCTTCTTTGCCCACAATGGTCTGCTCCATGCCAAACAAATTGCGATAATGACGGTTGTCCGCCACATACCACGCCCTTTGAGAAGCAGACCATCGAGCTTTGGTGTGTTGACGAAGAAAGTTTTTCAATTCATCGTTTTTCTCAAACCTAATCCATATTACCCGCTTAGCATGATATTCACCCAATTCAAATGAAAATCTTTTATCACTAAAATTCATACGTACGCAAACAAAGTATGTTAATTCAGCTGTTATTTAATTAGTCTCACTACAAATGTACAATATATATCTTAAACACGCACCCTGTTTTTTTATTTAATTTACTTTCAATCATATAATTATACCCATATAAAAATATTTTAACAAAAAAGACTGTTTTTATTGAAAAAGTGCGTATATTTGTGCGTTGTACGACATAGTAAAACCGAACCAAACAAAATGAAAGTCAGAGAAGAAA
>JAUNUM010000102.1:5278-7679 GCA_030538215.1 Bacteroidia bacterium | reverse complement strand
CCATTCACACCAATATCCAGCAATTCTGTGATGGTTTTTGTTGTAACTTCAGAGGATATCACAAGAATTTTTATATCCGAAAAATACTTTTTAACAACTTTGGCTATTTCAATACCACTTATTTCCGACATGATTATATCCAACAGAATTAGGTCAGGCTTGGTATTATTCTCCAAATGTACCAAAAATTCTTTGCCAGAACTGTATTCTGCTAAAATGGACACGTTAGGCATCCGTTCGTTGATTACAGATTTCAGTCCCACCCTGAAAAGGGTATGATCATCCACAATGATTATTTTTATTTCAGACATTAATTCAATTAGTTTTGTGTTGTTTTTAAATAAAAGCAGATAGTTGTTCCTATACATTCTTCGCTGTGAATAATTAATCGGCTTTTGTGCTTATCTAATAAATCCTTGCACAAAGCAAGTCCTAAGCCCGTTCCTTTTTCACCATGTGTGCCAGTTTCTGTTTCAATTTTTTGACCTGTTGTATAAAACTCATTAATTCTTTGCTTACACATTCCGATCCCTTTATCACTTACCGATATTATTGCTTGATGTCTGTCACATTGGCAAAAAACAGTAATTTCTTTTCCGGTATTCGAAAATTTTATGGCGTTATTTATCAGATTGCGCAACACAATTCCAATCATTTGTTTATCGGCAAATACAATACAAGATAATGGTAGTTCATCGCAAAACTTCAGTGATTTGTTTTTTGCTGCAATATTATGAAGCTTTATTTCGTTAAGAATAAGTGGTATAACATCAAATAATTGAGGTGTAAACTTAATCTTATCGGTTTGAAAACTTGCCCAGTTTGTCATATTTTCAATGAGAGCTACTTGTTCGTTGATATTATCCTGTAAGATATTGCAAGTAGCTTCTATCTCTTTATTATCAAAAAATTTCACCTGTCTTGCCAAACCATTAATTGCCAGTTTTTGGGCAAATGCCGGTGCTTTTAGATCATGAGAGATAATTGAGAATAATCTATCTTTGGTGTCATTCAACTTCTTCAGTATTTCGGCTTGTTCTTTACGTTTTTTTCTACTAACAGCAAGATAAATGATAACAGTTATGAGCAAAAATAAAATGACAAATGAAAGGATATAAATAAGTCGGGCCATTTCCAACTGTTGTGTACGAAGTGTTAGTTCGTCTTCTTTTGCTTCTGTTTGATATTTTGCTCTCATTTCCTGTAAAGATTGATGCAGATTATAATCTGATTGTTTACGCATCAAAATATGAAATTGCTGATGACTGTTTATTACATTTTCTTTATCGGATAAATGAGCATAGATGCTTACCAAATGGTCATAAACCTGTATTAATATGGCATAATTTGATGGTTCGCAAAGCTTTATTACTTCGTGAGCGGTTGTCAATGCTTTTGGGTAATCTTTTTCAACGCGATAATAACGTATCAGATGAAGTTTTGTGAAAAGTGTCAGCAATGGAATATTTTGATACTCTGCCAACTGCATTGCCTCATCCAAATATTGTTTTGCTTTTTGCTGATATGTTTCAATAATTGGATTCGTCCATCTGTTTAGATTGATATAGTAGGCAGCAAGCAAGTGTAAATTTTGAATAATATATGCCGTATCCTGCTGTTGTTGTGCCATCTTGAGTGACTTGTCTGCTAAGTTGAAGCATTCTTCGTTACGTTCCATCACAGAATAAAGTTGAGATAGAGCGTTTGTAGCTTGCATTAGTTCCTTTGGGAGTTTTTTCTTTTCCGCCAGTGCTTTTGCTTGTAGCATATAGCTTTCGGCTACCGTATCATTGTACATCAAATAATGTACTTTACCAACACTCAATAGCGAAGCTATCATTAATTTATCCGATTTGTTTTTTTTGCTTGTTTCCATTGAAGTTAAAGCATCCTTCAAAGCTCGCTCAAAGAATGTAAGTTGTCCGAGTACGCGACTTCTTAGCAAAAGAACTTCAATGAGATATTCATAGTCGGTATCATCAGAAAAGTCTGCTACTGCTTTGTCTAAATATATTAATGCGGAGTCGTTTTGAGTATTGAAATAATATTTGCTGCCTATTTGATAAAACTGTTTTCCATTATTAGCATAACTATGAATGGGCATTGAGCATAATAATGCCAAACCTACCAATAAGAGCATTTTATTCGTCTGTGCAAAAATAGCAGCAATCATAGATTTTAGGTTTGAAAATAAAATCGATATTTATCAACAAAGATACTCAATTTGCGTGAATTACTTAAGTTAGTTTCGTGAATTACTTAGATAAAATGAGTGGAATTACTTATTGACGAATTTAATATTACAGAATATTTTTGTAGTTATCAACTAATTTTCTGAAATAAGTTAATAAATAGGTTGCCATGACAAAGAAAAACGAGAAAAAAAAGCAGGAGCTGCAAA
>JAUNUM010000102.1:0-5268 GCA_030538215.1 Bacteroidia bacterium | reverse complement strand
TTCGCTTTACAGAAAGTTACAAAAAGTAATGGAAAGTAAAGAGGCGGGGAGTATAATCACATATTCAGATATTAAGAAACTGGTAACAAATAAAGCTCTTCCGTCTGATATAAAAGTTACTTCGAAAGAATTGGAAATCGCAAGGGAGTACTTCAAAGAATATAAACCTAATGCTGTAGGTGGTGTTAGCGATGATTTTGCCAAGAACTGGTCTCCTGATCATTGTTTGCATGAAATTCTTGAATTTAAAGATGCAGATTTTGACAGGTTAGTAAAAGAATTGGAGAAACAAGAAAAGCCCAGCTCCTCACTTATTCCTATTAAAGGTATAAGTAAAGTAATGCAGGCAAAACTAAGAAGTCTGTTTATCTACGATGTACCGACTTTATTAACAAAAGGACGAACACACGCCAAACGAGTGTTGTTATCAACAAGTCTTGGAGTAGATGTAAAATTAGTCTCAAATTGGATTAAGCAAGCTGATTTGTGGCGTGTGGAAGAGATGACTACGGATATGGCTTACTTACTTGTATTATCTGGTGTTCGCTCTGCTGAAGACCTGTCGAAAATAGACACAGATAAGGCTTATCCAATTCTCGAAAGTCTCAGTGCCTCACAAACCGATTTTTCTCTTGTAGATAAACCACAACTTGAAACCTTGATAAAAAATGCCGAAGAGTTTTATTTAAATTCAATTGATACTACCGATCTTGGTAAATTTATTACGAATATATTAAAGGATGAAAATCATCTTACCATAGACAGCAACAGCTTACTGAAAGAATTAAATAAATTTATAAAAAATCCGAATCATCTAAACTCTCAATCTTTAGAGTTTAGAGACAAAGAACCTATTCATCTATTCTCCGATAAATATAATACTGATTCAATTAATGATAAAGATATCGGAGAAATTATTGTAAAAGGATTAGGTTTTTTGGACGAAGTAGAGTTTGCACTGCCCCTGCCACAAACAATCAGTGGCTCAGTAAAGATTAGAAACTCAAAAGATAAAAATACTGAAAATCTAAATCCGCTTCATGGAGCTTTGGTGGAAATAAGCGGGGTAGTAAGTCCTTCTGAAGACAAAACTGAGGCTGATAAGAATCCATCTTGTATAACTGACGGCAATGGCAATTTCATAATAGAAATGCCTGATAGATATAGTTTTAAAGAGACAGTAACTATCACTATTTCACAAGGATCTAATAAGCAGACATTTATCAAGAGTGCATCAGATATTCTTAATGCCGTGCCACAAAAAAAAGAGTTAGATGATTTTCTTTTACTCGACTCCATAGGTGATGAAATAGATTTCTTAGAAGAACAACGAAAAGAAACAAATAAGTTGAAAGAATACTTGAAAAATATATTAGAGTCAGGAACAATATCTAATAAGAAAAAAGAAATAGAATATGAATTAAAATTAAAAGAAGTCAATCACTTATTAGATGGCGATGAAGAAAGGGGTGCTTCCAGCTTAGCATCACAAATAAAAGAGTTGAAGGAGAAGTATTCTAAAATAAAAGGAATTATATTAAATAAGTATAACAATACAGATATAAAAATAGCTTTTAACAAGTTTGTATCATCTCTTTCTAATTTAGACGCTAAAATAGGAAACGCACATAATGACATAGATGAAAATGATAGTCTAATTATAGTTAGAAAAATATTTATGGGTCTAAGGACCGACCAAAATAAAACTTTGCCAAGTGTTAAACTAATGGGTAATGAACAAGGTGTAATTCGTCTTTCTACAGATACAACACCGTCAAGAGTTTTCAATTATGGTATGTTGCAACGCCTTGTAGAGCCTGCCATAAGTCCAAGTGCCAAAAATTCTGGAGATAATGGCAGACAGACTTTAAGCAAGCCCTTAGATGTAGAGGATTTTAAAAGCAAATTATACAATGACCCTGACAAATTACCTCAAATGTCGTCTCTGGGTATTGGTTATGTTCTCAATATGCACCAAGCATGGGTACCTGACGGCTTTGCATTAGGCACTTTACTCTATTCGCTTGTGCTTGCGCCGGGCGAAGAACAACGACTTATTGTACGAGAAAACAAACAAAGTTATTCGATACAAGATAAAACAGAAGGAACAGATGCTGTAAGTGAAAACTACGCCTTATCGCAAGAAGATGACACTTCTGCTGCATTTAACTATGCCGTAAATCAACTCTCACAAGGTAACTCTAATTACAGCTATAGCGCAAAAACATCAAGTTTTGGTGCAAGTTTAGGTGCTGCTGGTGGAGCCAGTGGTTTTTCTGCAATGCTTGGTTTATCTGGTGGATTTTCTAAATCAAGCGGTAAGGGTTCATCATCAGCCAGCCAATCCAATTCCCACAATGAAGCATCTTCTGCAGCCCAAAATTTTCAACATAACATTAAGAGTGCTTCAGACAAGATTTCGCAAGCCAAACGAATTAGTATAAGTAGTGCGACAAGCGAAGTCTCTGACTCTGTAGCTACCAAAATCATAGCTAATCATAATCACTCGCATGCTATGACGATACAGTATTGGGAAGTTATGCGGCGGTACCGTATGGAAACCTGCATCGAAGGAATAGACTTAGTCTTGTTTATACCGTTGAAAACTATTCGCTTTCTGCCACCAAACAGCAACTTTTATTTAGATGAAGAAAAAGTATCCAACTTCAATAAACCAGCTTTTACTAACCGATACGGTACTATTCTTAAATATGCTAACTCTCTTCAGAATGCACTACCAAGTAAATATCTTACGGGGTTAAGCCTAATAAAGAAATATGCCTCATTTCCAAAGTGGGAGATGGAAGATATACAAAGCTCAAACCTTCAATTCACAATAAAAATCAAGGGAAAATTTCTTTCATGTGATGATATAAGAGCGCATCTTGTTCTAAAAAATGGAAAAGGAACTGTAGCTGGTACTGTTAAATACAATAGAACACAATTACCTGAAAAATTTGAGACCTCAGATAGTCTAAGGCAAGCTATACGAGATATTCGAAATGAAACTGCAGGTGAGAACGAATATGCCACTTTAACATTCTTACTGCCTGCAAGAGTTATTGAAGATGATTATGCGTACATCAAAATCTCATATACTTGTGAGCCATTAAAGTATCATCTCTATAAAAACCCGGAAGTCATGGCTCTGGATGGAGATAGAAAAGCAAAAGACGCATACGATGCAATGTGGAATAAAATATGGGATGCTGCAAAAGACGACAAATACACTTGGACAGATAATAAGAAAAGAGATTACTTCGCTAGTACGCTTCCTGAGGCATGGGTTGATCCTAATGTAGAAATATCATCTTCCGAAATGAATTATTTAGGAAGACCTGAAATATCCTTAATAAAAGAACCGAACTCAGGTATTAGATGCGTTTTATCAAGTTCGTCATTAGATTCTACCGTTTATGTTCAAATATCAACAGACAGCCCTAAATTGCGCTATTCCGAGTTTCAAGAAATGGAAGCATTACTCCAACATGTAGCATCAGAAACTTTGCATTACTCAAAAATAGCTTGGGCTGCATTAAGCGATGACGAACGAGCTATGCTATTAGAACAATACACCATTAATATGGATTTCAATAAAATAGATTTAAACATTGAGACAGAAAATAGCAAGGAGGACGAATCATCAGCAACAAACAATGAACCAATAAATATTCCTTTATTAAACTGTGTAAACGTCAAAAAACTTCTTGGTTTCTATGGTAACTGTATGCTACTGCCATTTACTTTCCCTCAAAGTTTGGCTAAGAGATTGGGTAAAACTGCTGCGGATATACAAGATTCACTTTATCGTTACCATACCAATAATTTTAGAGCTCCATCCACTACTATTTCGTTGCCTACAGATGGTATGATAGGTGAAGCCGTGTTGGGCGAAACCAATGTAAGTGAGAAAATTGATTTAACCCGCTTCTGGAATTGGCAAGACTCCCCAATAGACAAAATGGAAATAGACAGTAGCTACCTGAACGCTAACGACTATCTTGCAGGAAAAACCACAAAGGATATATCTGCTCTAAATTTACAAGGAGCAACAGCCGCCATACCCGTAACCAACGCCGATTTAATATCGGCATTAGTGAACAAGCAAGCACCAAAATTCGACAATATTACCGGATTGGATCAACTTAGAGATGTGTTAAATGCAGGTACAAGCAGTGCTGCACAAGGTTTGCAAACTGCCGTAACAACAAGTGCAGATGTTGCAAAAGGAGCAGCTGATTTAGCAAAAACTCAAATAAATGCCGAAAAAGATTTAGAGCAAACTAAAATAAATGCAGCTAAGGATGTAAAAATTGCTGAATTAGAAAACGCTGAAAAAAAAAAGCCAGTAACTGACAGTAGTGAACAAGGAAACAGTTCGAATACAACAAGTTCAACGCTGCAACCAAGTGACAGCAATAAGGAGGCTCCATCTCAACCTAATGGACAGCATACTGATGAAATTTCAGAAGATGATGTTCCAACTCCCCAAGAAGATGAAGAAATGCCTACTGATGATATCGAGGATGATGACGTTGAAGTTGAAGAAGGCAAAGAAGATGGAGGCGTTGGGAATGATACAGTTATAAGTACTGACATGCCTAATGATAACATTCTAACTGATATATTGAATAAGCTTACAAAATTCGTACAAGATAATCCCAATGCAACTCCAGAAGAGTTTTTGCAAAATGTTTACAAAGCAAATTACAATACAGAAGAAATTAATAAAGCTGTAGATGATTTTTGTAAAACAAATAATACAACGATTGAAGATATAATAAAAATGATAAAGGACGAAAATAATGGATAATTTTATTATAAATCTTAATAAGTTTTTTTCATCGTTGTATGAGAAAAAAAGACAAGAATATTCCGAAAAACATCAAGTTTCTATGCCATATTCTGCATGGAATGAGTTTCTGGGACAATGCGTTTTTCCTGATAATATGCACGAGTGGTTGTCGGCTATCATCTTTTTAATGAGTAGTAAAAGTGAAGAAATAAGCACTAATAATCAAAAAGAAAAAGAGGGAATAATACGGGACCATTTATGTGATTATATCAAACTATGGACTGAAATGACCGTAAATATAGAAGGTAAAGATATTAAGTTTAGACCGCCATATGTGATGAGTGGAACCGAAACATACAACTTAAGAGAAAATAGAGAATTTAATAAAATTAAAGAAATTTTAAAATATTCACGACCAAAAAATAATGAACCTTTTGATTTTCAATCTTTATTTGGAGAAGAAGCAGGAAAGT